>NZ_JBQOJB010000004.1:0-239918 GCF_054971365.1 Marinococcus salis
GTACCGTAGCTACGGGGATTCTGTCTCTTTTTTATCGTTAATGGAAATAATTGTTAGTAAACCCGCAACAAAAGAGTATGTACAGAGAATTGGAAATTTAACTTTGTTACAAAGCAGATTAAACCAAGGCGGTTCTAATAAGAGCTTTGCTGAAAAAAAAGAAAACATTTATCAAAAATCAGAATTAAAAATCACTCAAGAGTTATTAGAATATAACGAATGGAATATGGAAAAGATTGATGAAAGACAAAAACGATTAGCAGACATAGCTTTAAAAGTCTGGGCCTTTTAATATATTTCTAAAATCTATCAAAGCTTTGTCACTAGTCTCTAGCCTTTATGAAATCCCTTAGTTCAAAGGCAACCTTTCGGCTATACTGTTTTAACACCCGGGTAATTTACTTTTAATAATGCGCTTGTTTCCTGAGTAGCTGCTTGAATGTAGACAGAGGCGGGGATAACTGCGTCTAAGGCTTTTTAAAGGCTTATTAATTCTTCTCTTTCGAGGGGAAGCATAAGCTAAAGTTTATTTCTTATATCATATATATAGGATATAATAGGCTCATATTAATTTTTTAATATTTTCAACTCGTACCTTTTTTCCCAATTTATAGTAACTATTGTGCAAAGCAATTAATAGCGCTTTCTAATCGAGCTTAATTTGTAATAAATTACTGCTCAATAATTTTAAATCGAAGCTCTATTATAGTGCCTTTAGACACACATAGTCCTGCTTGTTTAAGCACACAGCCGTTGGAGGCCAGATACCTTCAGCGGTTTTTCATTTTCATTTCAGTTTTATACTAAAAGTTTTTTGCTGTGAAGATCCTTTCATATATATGACCGGACTGATTCACCGCCGCCCTAGAAATTATTTACATGGGAAAACCACGGAATTTGTGTTTCACGAAGAAGTGTTGCGCTTAAATTGACAATCTAAGAAATAAAAAAGCCCTATTTCGCAAAATAAATAAAGCGAAATAAGGCTTATAATGTCAAGGCGGTCGTTCTTTGGTTCTCCCGATCTTTTGGTGAAAGAAAACGTGAGCGTATAGAAGATCAGAGATTATTTTTTCGCTATACCTTTGGCCAAGTATAGAGGACTTTCTGACGCAACAGATCGACGTTGGCTCGACCATAAATTTGGCGTTTCATTACCTTAATACGATTCACGTGGCCTTCCACCAGCCCGTTACTCCAGGGGAAATGATAGGCATTGGCCACGGCGTTCCAGTCCGTAACCAAGTAAGTGCTGACGTTTTGCATTTCGGGAACGGAACTTTGAACTACCTGCTGGACCCGGGCTTCAAAGGACGGCCAGTCGGTGCGGTGCTGCATTCGCTGCTGAAAGGTCTCCACCAGAACTTTCACTTCCCAGAGGGAAGGATATTGGTTCTCCAATACCTTGACGGCAACTGCTTCCTGCGACGAAAGCGCTGAGGGGACCAAAGATACGTATGGAGACGATGCCGCGACAGAGGAAACACATGGGGAGAGGCTTGGCCGGCCGGACTAGCGCGTACACGAGCGAGAAAATCCTTCAAGGTCGAGAGGGATTTTTTGGTAGCCTCGGGCTTGAAGGACCGTGAAAATATGGGTGGCAGATACTCCCTTCTTGACTAAGGGAAGGATGACCGATCGATACGGTTCCACGCTATGGGACCGGTGGCGTTCGTGGCTCATGGGGGTCCGGAGGGCACAGTATTTCCGGACCGTTTTTCGGTCCAGAGACAATTCCCGGCTGATGCGGGAGGTCGAAATACCTTGTCGATGCTGAGCCTGCACCTGTTGGATCACCTGCCATTTTTGTTCTTCCTTTTCGGTCAACGGGCGCGAGGTTGGATCGCTGGCTGTGAATGTGAAGGAAGCGATCGAGACCGAAATGGTCCCCTTTCTGGGAAAGACTCGTTTCAGCCAGTGATCGACCGACCGGCTCACATGAGGAAAAAGGTGCCACCGATCCGTGATTTGAAGGGCATCGGGACGAGCTTCTGCAATGGCTTTGGCGTACTCCCAGGAGTCGTCCCTGGTAACTAGGTGAATCGAAGGATAAGGAGCCAGCCATGCTTTCACGGCTTCCATCGTTCGCCCGGCAAAAAGACCGGTCAGTCTTTTGGTTTCCAAATCACAAATAAGGGTGCCATAGTGGTGCCCTTTCTTTATCGCCCAATCATCCAGGCCAATCACAGTGGGAGCCTGAAAGGCATGAAAGGGCTCGCTTCGCACCAAAGCCAAAAAGATATCCGCCCTCACTCGAACGCCATAAAAAGGGATCAGCCGGCTGGCGGCTTCGGCAGCCAGGGAAAAAGCCAGTTTGGTGAGGAAGGATCGAAGCTGGTCGGTTTTTCGAGCGTACGGGCGGCACCAGGCCGGATGCCGTTCCGTAAAAATACGCTGGCTGCAGGCTGGCTCACGGCAAAAGAATTTTCGGCACCGAAGGTGAAGAATTACTGCGCGCTCGCCCATGGGCATATCGGTTAGGGTCCGCCAGTAATGGCTATGAATGCGTTTCGATACATGGCGACAAGACGGGCAGAGACCGTCAAGGCTCGGCCTTTGGAGGTAAACATTCATCTGACTAGACGACAGCCCAACATGGAAACAGCCTCAACCAGATTTGTATTCTGTTAATATATTTATAAATTAATATCCAACAAACAAATATTCTTCAACGTCATTTTTATTCTTACCTACTTTAGTCGCCTGATTACCGAAAGAATATTTATGGTTAACAGATACTACTTCTACATTTTCTTTATACCCAGACATTAGTTCTAACATCTCAGATTTCGTTGGTAAAGAATTAGAAGAATAAGATACTAACAAAATGCTGTCTTGGTGCTTTTTAAATAAGCGGTCAAAAGCATCATAAGCTCCCTTTCGCGAATTAAACGGAGTCGGATAGTTTTTAAATTTCTTGGTTTTTGTATTTTCTTGAATCTCTACATCTTTCCAATCTCTAGAAAGTCCCTCTACAAAATGATATCTGCGAATATATTCATTGTCAGAATATGGACTGTAGTAAGGTGGATCTATATATACCAGATCAGCTTTTTGTCTAGTTGTCATAGCCTCCCCTTGGCGTGACTTATTACTTTTATTATTATCAAAAACAGCTTTATTATAAATTTCTACAGCTTCTATAAAATGTTCTTTTAATGATAACCGTAAGTCTCTGCGTCCATCATTATAACGGTCTAAACCTGTGTACGTAAAAATACCTCTTGGCCTTTTTTTCATACAAGCTCTAATCAATGCTGACATTGCTAATGCTTGCTTATTTTTGTTCTTTAAATGAGGGAGCGCCGATCTGATATGATCAATAAATTCATTGTCTTCATCGATAAAGTAAAGTCCTTTAAATTTGTTAGAAACGAAATTATCCTTCTCTACATCCATATTTAAAAGTCTATCTAAGTCATTTTCAGTTAACTTAGAATTGTTATTTTCAATTAAAGCTTTAGTAAAGGTAGATGAAAGTGCCATATAGTCGTTACTAAAAACTGTTTTACCTTGTGCTTTAAACATGTATGAGACGATGCCACTACCAGAAAAGATATCAGCAACACTTTCAAACTCAAATTGAAATGCTACTCCCCAGATATGTTTGAGCAAGTTTGACTTACTCCCCATAAACCTAGTGGTAGGATATTTTTCAACTTGTGTAGGAAGCTTTATTTCATCAGGTACAACCTCAAATTTGGGTTTGGGTTCCACTTTTACTAAAATATCTTCACCAGTTCTCTTTCCTCCTTTACTGCTTATATTTCTTTTTGTTTGATGAACGCTAATATTAAAATCACTATATAACTCGTGTACTAAAGGATGGTTTGAATTTGTTAGAAGAACGTGACATCCTAATTCATGGAGCCTTTTTACCTCTTCTGCTAATTCTCTATGGTCTTCTTCATAAAATTGTTCTTTAGTATAACGTTTAAAATCTGAATACTCGCTTATAGGTAAATAAGGCGGGTCTAAAAAAATAAAGTCTCCTGGGTCCGCATACTCACGTAAAACTTGTTTATAATCTCCATGATTAATTTTTGTGTTTTGCAATAGATTGCTGGCGGCTCTTAACTTATCTCCGTTACATATATTTGGATTTTTATAATTGCCGAACGGTACATTAAATTGTCCCTCTTTATTTACCCTATACAATCCATTAAAACAGGTTCTATTTAGATATATCATTCTCGCAGCTCTCTCTATATCAGTAAGCTTTGATACCTCTTGAGCCCTTACTTGCAGAAAGTAATCTTTATCATTAGGCATGAGCTTTAGCTTATTGATAAGTGCTTCAACATCTGTTGATACTACACTATATAAATTCACTAATTCTTCATTGCTATCTGCAATTACGGCATTTTCTGGAGAAAGAGAAAAGAAAAAAGCACCTCCACCAAAGAATGGCTCAATGTATTTATTGAACTTTTTTGGTGCTGCATCATTTAGTACTTCAAGAAGTTGCGTTTTTCCTCCAGCCCATTTTAGTATTGGCTTAACATCCACTAAATTTATATCGTTAAACACGTCATTATATATAGTTTCAAAATTACTCATACTTCCCCCTCCTTATAAGGGTTGATTTCAGCTCTAAACGAGATATTGTACCACACGCATCGTTAATTTTAACAATATATATTTTATAATTAAAAGGTCATGATGTACAGCAACATTTAAACAATGATATGAAAAAAGTTTTATGTCTAATGTTGGGACGCCCCCCCATCCGTTATCCGGTGAGCGATCATTTGTATTGATGATGCAGTAATACTTTCGCCTGCAGGCGGTCATACTACTAGAACTCGATAGCGTTCCGTTTGATCACTTTGGTTTGGTTATTCATCCCTTCGATCATGCCATTATGATCATCGAATGTAAAACTGTCCAGGATTTCGGTCTGTCAGCGCACACTGTGACGGCAGCCTGCGCCATGTCCCGAAACCCACTCGCTTCCCCCGGCCGGGAGAAGACGTACAAATCATCCTGGATCGCGCCGGCCTGGCCGGTTGTCATCCGGCGCTTGCTCCGCTCCAACCAGGCCCCGAAGGCCTCTTTGAGTTCATACGCCGTCCGGAGCTCTTCCGACTCGGCCAGGTAATGGTCCCGGATCTTCCGCTGCTGGACGATCAGGTCTTCGGCTTTTTTGGTAAACGCGTGCTTCAGCCATTTGCACTGCTTGCGGTGGTAGGACGACAGAGTGTGCTGGACGCGGCTCCGAACCCGTTCGAGGGCCCTGAACACGTGCCAGTGCACATGAAACTGGTCCGGAAGAATGTCGACCGGACACCCGGTAGATCCACCCGTCACCAACAGCTGGTACTTGCCGGCATTCCACCCGAAGATGCATCACGCCTTCCGTTCGTCGGCATGGAGGACCCTCAACTCTTAGAGGCCGGGGATCGTTATGGTATGATTCATATGCACGCAACTCCTATCCTGCTTGGTTTTTGTCGACAGAAGCATAACGAATATAGGGGTCTGCGTGTTTCTTGTGTTTATACCCTAACAAATATTATAAAGCCAGAAAAAACACCCATTAAGAATGAGTGTTAAATCAATAAATTATTTAAATCACTTCTAATTTGAGAGGGACAATCAAAACTTTCGCCGCCTTCACCTGGCCAACAAACATTAATCCTTCTATCTTCTACCAAGTAATCTTTAATCCATTCATTTTCATTTAAAGGTTCTGCTTCCAAAACTAGCCATAATTTTGCATAAGGCTTGTTATGGCGATAACTATACTCGTATAGTTGTGCAATACCACGTCTTACTTGACTCCGCATATTTGTTGAATTACAGCTCTTCATTTCAAATATATGCTCCTGCTCATTTTCTTCAGCAAATAAATCAATGTGCTTGTTGGCTTTTGGTAGAATATTTTTTCTTGTTAATGCTTGAGCCATTTCTGTAACTAACTTTTGATGGTTAATAGATGCCCTTTCTCTAGCACCAGCGCCAACTTGAAATGTGATGTCCCCGTCCTCTTCCATAGATAAAGACCCATCCCAAATGTCATTTAACTCCCTTATTTCTGATACAAGACTTCTTGCTTGGTAAGTATCTTGATCTTCAATAGTGTCTTCCTCATCCTGTATTTCCATAGCGTACCCGTCATAAATAGGTTTATAATTAACTCTATAACAGTTGTTATCTATGTTTATTAAATCTAATTCCAAAAGCCACCTTATCATCGTCGAAGTTCTACGATAAGCAATACTTTCTTTTACTTCAAGAGAGATTAAGTAATATGTTATTTCTTCAGCAGTACAGTTAGGGTTTGATTCTATGTACTCATATATTGCATTTATTGCATCGTTCTTCAAAACAGAATTCGCGATATAAAGCTTTTTTGCTTCTTGTGGTAAAGATAGAAAATCTCTACCGCTTTGGGTTAATATAGAATGATTCTTACCAACCGACCTTAGCAAACCCAATTGTTCTCCAGCAAGGCGATAATAACGTCCTTGTCTTTCTCCTTTATCTATAGAGTTTGCGATATCTTGATATGTTCTCGCTCCTCTTGAAACAGCTTTAACAGATCTAATTACGTCTTCCAAACTATTTGCTTGTGGAATAACTGATGAATCAAGCAATTTATCACTCCCTATGAAGAATTCACTTGTTACATTCTATCTCAGCGAACAAGTTAATTGAAGCTCTTATTTCGCAGGTTTATTAACAATTATTTCCATTATGAATAAAAAAGAGACAGAAACATCGTTGATAAGGTACAATGGCATCGACCAAAACACCATTGAAAAAGGATTCTGCCTCATGTCTACCGTATCATATTCCTCCTGCATCGCCAACGCCTTTGATCAATGGAACCTCCGGTTCTTTATGTCCGCCCCGGCTGTCCGGCATATGCAAAAGCTGCTAGAAGAAGGCTGGGCCCGGGAGCATCGCAATGGGGGGGAGTGAAAACCCTTCAGGAAGCCGCCAATCATAACGATCATCATTCGTCGGTGGCTCGGTTTTTTGCACGTGCCGGGCGGGTGACCAAACCCTGGAGCGTAAGCTCCAGCGCTCGGTGCTACAGCATATCCGGCGGGAGGCTTCCTCCGCCAATCCGGTCCTGATCTCCATCCATGATACCGTCGTTCCCAAATCGAAACCTTCGTCACAAGCGCACTACCCGCTCGACGACGGCGGATACCATTTTGATCATCAGACCGGCACGACCGTTTACGGGAATCAATGGCTCCCCCTCATGGCAGGCACGAACAAGCGCCTGTATCCCTATCATATCGAACGATATGATAGGGATACAGGCCCAGTAAAATCGATCTGGCCCTTCAGCAGCTTCGCACCATCGACGTGGGCGATTGAAACCTTTTTCCAGGAAGCCAAGGGCAGGCTGTCGATGGGCGGGTACCGGCTGCGGAGCGCTTCAGCCATCCGACACTGCCTGCTTCTCCTCCAAACTACCTGGCTGCTACTTGCCTGGGCATTTGCGGGCACCATCAGCGAAGCCTTTCATGCCAGTCACCAGGATCACCGGCGGCGGGAGATTACGGATATTTATCAGTGCGCCCGGGCGAGCGCGACCCTGGAAAGCGCGTATGACGCTTACCGCGTGGCCTGACCCGCAAAGCCATCGGTTGGATGATATTGTCGGTGATTTCTAATATTTAAATCCATGACCAACACTTGTTTTAAAAACTGCAAAATTAGAGTTGAAGTGAATAATTAATCAAAATTACCAAAATATAAAAGGATAGTAACATACTTTATTTTATATATAGTACTGAAGCAACACCACAGAAAAGAAAACTATATAAGTTGAACTTAATCTTTTGATCTTCTTTTCGGGTATAACAGAAGTATATAGATACCCGAAAGGATCGATGAGCATGAACCGAGAACAAGCTATTCGTGAACTGGAAAAAGCGAGACATGCTGCCTCTGACCGCCGCTCATTCGAGCGGTACCAGGCCCTGCTATTATGGTGTAAAGGCTATGCTCTTTCCGCTATTGGCGAAATTATCGGCCACTGCCCGGCCACGATTCACAACGATGTCAACGCGTATAAGGCAGGTGGCATCTCTGGTCTGGAGCGGGGAAAATCGCCCGGCAAGCCCTCGAAATTATCGGCGGATCAACAACAAGTCCTGAAAGAGACCATTGCGTATCAAACCCCGGCCGATGGGGGCATAGAGGGATGCGACTTCGTCGTAAATAAAAGAAAAATCCAGCGCGGCCTCGATCTGGCGGACCAGGTGGTCCGCGGGCACTAACTGATCCAACTGAATGGTCGCTTCCCGGTAACGAGCTTCTTCCATATTCCGCCTCCTCATGCGCCATAACCCCTTCCCAGACTATTTCTTTTTATCATAGCATAAAAAAACTGCCGACACGCTCTAAAATGAGAGCCATTGTCGACAGTCTAGTAGCTTCCTTTTCGGGGAGCTCTTTTTTTATTCCTCGCTCTCGCTTTCGGTCTGCAGGGAGACGGTCCGCTGCGGGACGAAGGTGCTGATGGCGTGCTTGTAGACGAGCTGCTGCTTGCCGTCGCTGTCGAGGACGACGGTGAAGTTGTCAAAGGCTTTGATCAGGCCGCGCAGCTGAAAGCCGTTCGTCAGAAAGACGGTCACCTGAATTTTTTCCTTGCGTACCACATTCAAAAACTGATCCTGGATATTGACTGATTGTTTCATGATTGAATCTCCTTCCACTGCAGGGCTTAGTAAGTGATTTATGTATTAGCGATGCTCGCGCTCGAACTGCCGCAGAATCGAAGCAAACGCTTCGTCGGCAAACGGCCGGGAGCGATCGGTAATATCATACCAGTGTGCGTCCTCTTTGTTGCGGAACCAGGTGAGCTGCCGCTTGGCGTATCTCCTGGAGTTGCGCTTCATCCGCTCGGCGACCCAGTCGGTGCCTTGGTCCCCGCGGAAATACGGGAACCATTCCTTGTAGCCGATCGCCTGGGCGGCCTGTACTTCCTCGCCGAAGCGTTCATACAGCCAGCGCGCCTCGTGCTCGAGGCCCCCTTCCATCATGCGGTCGACCCGGCGCTCGATCCGCTCATACAAATACGGACGGTTCATTGTTAATCCTATCATGAATGAGGCGTAGGGCGAATGCTTTTTTTGCATTTTTTTGGATAAAGTTGGACCTTCCTCCGACGTTTCAAGAATTTCGAGCGCCCGCACGACCCTGCGCACGTTATTCGGGTGAACCGCGGCCGCGCGCTCCGGGTCCTTTCGCTCCAGGTTCGCGTGCAGCGCCTCGCTTCCGTAATGGCGCGCGTACAGCTCCCACTTCTCGCGCACGCTCTCCTGCTTCTTTGCGTCATAAAACGAATAGTCGTGCAGGAGCGCCCGGATGTACATGCCGGTGCCGCCGACGATAATCGGGAGCTTGCCCTCCCCGTGCAGCCGCTCGATGATCGGCTCGGCCTTTTCCTTAAAGTCCGCAGCCGAATACGGCGTGTCCGGCGACAGCATGTCCACGAGATGGTGCGGGGCCTCGCGGCGTTCCTCGAGCGTCGGCTTGGCCGTGCCGATGGTGAGACCTTCGTACACCTGCATTGAGTCGCCGCTGATGATTTCGCCGTTGTATTTATGGGCGAGCTCGATGCCGAGCCGCGTTTTGCCAACCGCCGTCGGACCGACGACGGCGAGTACCGGTTGCTTCACGTGTATGCCTCCTTCCATCCGTACCGGACCGCGGCGCTCCGCCTCCCGGCCGGGGTTAACTGATACTGCTTAAAATGCGGGCTGTCCGCGTGGTCCTTGACGACAATCCGCCGCCGGGCCACCCGCAGCGCTTCCCCGATCCACGCGTCCGAGAGCGGGTCGGTCGCCGCCACCGGGCGCAGCCGGTCGATCGCCGGACTTGTGTCCACCGCTTCGGCAAACATCGGATCCAGGTACACGACGTCCACGCAGCTGTCGGGCAGCAGGCGCATCAAATGGAAGCTGTCGCCCTGGACGACCGTGATCCGCTGCATCGCGTCCGTAAACCAGCCGGGATAATCCCCCGGAAGCCGGAGCCCTTTACGGACGAGCGAGGCCACCACCGGCTGCTTTTCGATGCCGAGCACTGTACCGGTCGCCCCCGCGCCGAGGGCAAGCATGATGCTGTCGGCACCGAAGCCGAGCGTCGCATCAAGCACCGTGTCGCCCTCCCGGACGCCAGCCACCTCCAGCAGCGGATCGTTCCCGCCGCGGTGCACCTGCAGGCCGCGCAGCCACGCCATCGACGGATGAAAAGCGAGCGGCTCGGCGGCTTTCATCGCCGGGTAGTACGTGTCGCCGCCCGCTGCCACAATGTAGATGTCCTCCCCGGTTTCCCGCTGCCAGCGCTGGATCGAGCGCTTCTCCCGCGGCACGTACGATACGTTCCACGCCCGCGCCTGTGCCTCGGCTTCCGCGCGGACGAATGCGTCCGGCTTTTTGACGGTGGTAATAATCATGGCGCTCTCCCCTTCTATGCAGCTACATGATGCGCTTGAACATTTTTTCCATGTCGTAGTCGGAAAAGTGAATGATGATCGGGCGGCCGTGCGGGCACGTGTACGGGCTCTCGCACGTGCGCAGCCGGTCGACGAGCGCCTGGATTTCGTCCTTCGTCAGGTAGCGGTTCGCCTTGATCGCCGCCTTGCACGACATCAGAATGGCCGCTTCCTCGCGGAGCTCATGCACGCTGATGCGTTTGTTGTTTTTCACTTCTTCGATGCACTCGCGGATCACGCTTTCCTCGTCACCGGCCGGAAACCAGGTCGGATGCGCGTGCACCCGGAACGTCTGGCCGCCGAACGGCTCGAGGAAAATCCCGATGTTTTCAAAATCACTCTGGCGGTCGTTGATGAGGATTTCCTCTTCTTTGGTCACTTCGAGCAGAATCGGCACGAGCAGCTGCTGCACGTCCTTGTCCACGTCACCGATTTTCACGCGGAAGTATTCGTAAAAAATGCGCTCCTGCGCGGCGTGCTGGTCGATCATGTACAGCGCGTCCTCGTTTTCCGCGAGAATATACGTGCCGTGAAACTGGCCAATCGGACGCAGCTCCGGCAGCGCCGGGCCGGTGCTTTCCGGTGCCGGGGCTTCGGGTTCCGGCTGCGGCGCTTCCCGTTCCTCGGGCCACGCCTCTGCATGCTCAAACACCGTTTCCGCTTCCGGCTCCTTGGCAGGGGCGTCGTCGCTGAACGACGCCTCATGGGCGGAGGCGTGTGACGCCGGGGACGGTTCCGGCTCAGTTGGGGCAGGCGGTTCCTCCCGCCGGGGCTCAGCCGCCGGTGTTGGCGCCGGCTCGGCAAAGGTGAGGTTCATCTGTTCGGACGCAGGCGCCGATTTGGCCCGCTTCTGGTCGCCGGCCGGAATGAGCCGCTCCTGCTGGAGGCGCTCCCGCACCGCCTGTTCGACAAGCTGCAGCAGCTCCTCCTCCTTGCTCACGCGCACGTCGAGCTTGGACGGGTGCACGTTCACGTCAATCAGCCCGACGTTCATTTCTATATGGAGCGCTGCGATCGGGTGCTTGCCGATCGGAAGAAGCGTATGGTAGCCCGCTTCGATGGCTTTGGTGAGCGGGTAGTGCCGGATGTAGCGGTGGTTCACAAACGTGGACATGTACTGGCGCGAGGCGCGGTACGTTTCGGGCTTTGCGATCCAGCCGCTCACCCGGTAGTCGTCGGTCTTTGCTTCAATGTACAGCATGTCGCGCGCCGTCTGGCGGCCGTAAATGGCCGCGAGCACCGGCTGCAGGCTCCCGTTTCCGTTCGTGAGTAGCAGCTGCTTGCCTTGGTGGTATAGCCGGAAGCTCACGTCTGGGTGCGCGAGCGCCTGCCGGTTCATCACGTCCGCGATGTTCGCCACCTCGGTATTCATCGTACGCACGTATTTAAGCCTTGCGGGCGTGTTAAAAAACAGGTCGCGCACCTCTACCTGGGTGCCCTGACGGCTTTTGGACGGCGTGCAGGCGATGCGTTTGCCGCCCTGGTAGCGGATCAGCACCCCGGCCTCACGTCCGTCCCCGGTTTCCATCGTAACGTTCGATACGGCCGCGATGCTCGGGAGCGCTTCGCCCCGGAAGCCGAGCGTCTCAATCTGGAACAGGTCCTTTTCCCGGGACAGCTTGCTCGTGGCGTGGCGCTCAAAGGCAAGCTCCGCGTCCTCCTGGTCCATGCCGCGACCGTTGTCGGTCACCCGGATGAGCGACAGCCCGCCCTCCTCGACGTCCACCTGGATGGTCGAAGCGCCGGCGTCAATCGCGTTTTCCACCAGTTCTTTCACGACCGAGGCAGGGCGTTCCACGACTTCCCCGGCCGCAATTTTATTGGCGAGGCCGTCCGGGAGTTTTTTTACATACGTCACCGCTTATTCCTCCTCCTGGTTCGCGTACTGCTGTAGCTCGTACAGCTTTTCAATCGCATCCATTGGGCTCATGCGGAGCACGTCGGTCCGCTTCAGCTCGCTCATGATTTCTTTGGCCCGGGCGCTGCCGTCATCAATCGAAAAGAGCGCGAGCTGTTCGGGCTCTTCTGCCTCCCGAACCGTCGTCTCCGGTACGGGTTCCTCGGGTGCTGCGTAGGCGGCCGTTTTCTGCTGCTCAAAGCTTTTCAGGATTGTCTCGGATCGCTCGATCACCTGCGGCGGCAGCCCGGCGAGCTTGGCCACGTAAATGCCGTAGCTGCGGTCGGCCCTGCCCGGCTCCACCCTGTGCAGGAAGATGATTTCCCCGTTCTCTTCCACCGCCCGCACGTGCACGTTCCGAAGCGCCGGCAGGTGGTCCTCCATCACGGTCAGCTCGTGGTAGTGCGTGGAAAAAAGCGTTTTGGCCCCGACCTGCTCGTGAATGTATTCCATGATCGCCTGCGCAAGCGCCATGCCGTCGTACGTGGACGTGCCGCGCCCGATTTCGTCGAGCAGGATCAGGCTGTCGGCGCTCGCGTTCAAGAGCGCCTGCTGGGTTTCCTTCATTTCCACCATAAACGTGCTCTGGCCGCTCGTTAAGTCGTCGGCCGCCCCGATACGGGTAAAAATCCGGTCAAACAGCGGCAGCTCCGCCTCCTCGGCGGGCACAAAGCAGCCGATCTGCGCCATGATCGCAATCAGCGCCACCTGGCGCATCACCGTGCTTTTCCCGGCCATGTTCGGCCCCGTAATTAACAGCATGCCGTGCTCGTCCATATGGGTGTCGTTTGACACAAATTCGCCCGCGGTGAGCATCGTCTCCACGACCGGATGGCGTCCGTTGCGCACGGCAAGCGTTTTGTCCGCGCTGAAGGCCGGGCGCACGTAACCGAGCCGCTCGCTTACATGGGCAAAGTTCTGCAGCACATCCATTTCACTCAGCAGGTCCGCAAGCTCCTGGAGCGGACGCACGTAGCCCGCGACGCGTTCACGCAGATCGAGAAACAGCTCGTACTCGAGCTGGACGGCACGGTCCGCCGAGCCGAGAATCAGGTCCTCTTTTTCCTTTAGCTCTGGGGTGATGTAGCGCTCGGCGTTCGTGAGCGTCTGCTTGCGCTCGTAGCGGCCGTCCGGAATCAGGTAGGTGTTGGCCCGGGTGATTTCAATATAGTAGCCGAACACCCGGTTGTAGCCGACCTTGAGCGACTTGATGCCGGTCTCGGCCCGTTCCTTCTGTTCGAGCTCCGCGATCCACTGCTTGCCGTTCTGGCCCGCCTCGCGGTACTGGTCGAGCTCCTCGTGAAAGCCGGAGCGGAACATGCCGCCCTCCTGGACACCAAACGGCGGGTCGTCCACCAGGCTCCGGTCGAGCAGCTCCTCAAGCTCCTGAAAGGCGGACACGTCCACGAGGCGCTCGTTGATGGCCGGGTTGTTCATGCTGCTGAGCAGGTCGGCAATCGCCGGCACCGCCTGCAGCGTCCGCCGCAGCTGCACAAGCTCCCGGGCGTTAATGTTGCCGTAGACGGCTTTGCCGGCGAGCCGTTCAATGTCGTACACGTCGCGCAGATGCTCGCGCAGGTCCTCGCGGGCAAAAAAGTTCTCCGCAAACGACGCCACCATGCCGTAGCGCTCTTCGATGGCCGGGCGGGAGAGAAGCGGCTCCTCGATCCAGCGCCGCAGCTTCCTGCCGCCCATCGCGGTGACGGTATGGTCGAGCACGCCGAGAAGCGAGCCGTCCTTCGTTTTGCCCATCATCGTCTCCGTCAGCTCCAGGTTACGCCGTGAATGCAGGTCGAGCTGCATCGTCCGGTTCGGCTCGTATACCGTAAACGGCTGCAGGTGGCCGAGCGAGCGCTGCTGGGTACGCTCCACGTAGCCGAGCAGAAGCGCCGCCCCGTCCCGGAGCGTACGGCTCTCAAGGGCGCTGGTAAGCTCCTCCCATTCCGGCTTCAGCTCCGGCACCGGTCCGGTGGAAATCATGCCGCGGTAGATGTCAGCCATCACGCCCTCCTGCTCCTCCGGAACGATAATTTCCTTCGGGTGCGCGGTCGTCATTTCACGCTGCCATTCGCCGACGTCATCGGACAAAAGCGCTGCAGCCGCTTCCCCCGTCGTCAGGTCCGCCTTCACAAACGCCGTTTCCGTTCCGTTCGGCACCATGGCTACGAGGAAATTGTTTTCCGTCTCATCGAGGGCGCGCCCTTCCATAATCGTCCCCGGGGTGATCATGCGCACCACTTCGCGCTTGACAACTCCCTTTGCCTTGGCCGGGTCCTCCACCTGCTCGCAGATCGCAATTTTATACCCTTTTTCGATCAATGTTGCAATATACCCTTCGGCGGAGTGATACGGCACCCCGCACATCGGGATATCGTTTTCGTTTTTCTGGCCGCGTTTGGTGAGCGTAATTTCTAGTTCGCGGGCGGCAAGCTCCGCGTCGTCAAAGAACATTTCATAAAAGTCGCCGAGCCGGTAAAACAAAAAGGCGTCCGGGTAGGCCGCTTTAATATCCTTATACTGTTTCATCATCGGTGTATCTGTCTCTGGCATCCAAAAGCCTCCGTTATATGTGTTTCATTGCGTATCTATTGTACAGCGTTACCCCCGCTTCTCCAATAGAGAGTGCTTCGTTTTTGCAGTCCTT
Source organism: Marinococcus salis (assembly GCF_054971365.1). Classification (NCBI taxonomy): domain Bacteria; kingdom Bacillati; phylum Bacillota; class Bacilli; order Caryophanales; family Bacillaceae; genus Marinococcus; species Marinococcus salis. Next base: position 15,007 of record NZ_JBQOJB010000004.1, read on the forward strand.
TTTATTATAGCATTATTGAAAAAGAAACTAAATTACAGTATGTGAAATTATTTAAGTGTTCCGTGATTATATCCAAAAGAATCTCCCTTCCTGCCCGGCGGCAACAAGGGAGACTTTTTTTATGATTTAATCATATGATGCTCTTTCACCCGCCAGGTGCGCTCCATTTCCCCGCGGGTAAGCGGCCCGTTTTTCATGAGCAGATACGAAAGCCCCAGGAAGAAAACACCTGCAGCCCCCGCAGTCTGAACCACTACCACATAATCGGTGAGCAGCCACTCAAGCAGCACCCCCATATCGCCAAACACAGCGGTCAGCGTTCCAGCGATCACGAGGACGGTGCCGATCAGCATGGCGTTGAATGAGCCGAGACGGAACCAGACGGCGTTAATGACCATCCCGGTGCCAAACAGAAACGTCCCCCACAGCAGATCCACCCACACGTATAAAAAGAAATTGGACGATTCCGACAGGTCTGCGAGATGCGCGATGCTCGCCGCGCTGTAACCTTCACCGACCAAAAATTCATTGAACACATAGAGCACATTCAGCGCCGTCATTCCTGCGAGGATAAACAGGCCTCCGGCGAGCATGACGGCCCCCATAAATTGCTTCCTCGTTCCGCCGAGCGACAGAATGTACTGATAGCAGCGGTTGAAGATTAAAAACGGATAAACGAGCAGCAGGCCGTAAAGCGGTCCATAAATGGCGCCCGCATTGAACGTTTCTCCGCTGTAAACCATTCCGAGAACGATATAGAACGCCGTGAGCAGCACGGTAATTGCCGAAATGATATAAAACTGAACTTTCATGTCTTCAAACATAAGCAGAAACGGTCCTTTAAACGTATTCATGTGCCTGCTGCCTCCTCTTCGTAAGAGCTACAAGGTACTCCTGGAACGGCACCTTCTGCACTGTCACGCCCGCACGAGCGGCTTTTTCCTGCCAGTCAGACCCGAACGGCTCATCGACCATGATATTCAGCTGGGTGCCAAGCCTGCGTTCTTCAAGGACAAAAGCCGAACCGATCACCCCGCGAACGGCGTCAGGGCCGCCCGAGACATAAACACCCTGCCGCTTCAGCTGCTGTGCCTCCTCATAACGGAGGACCGTCTGCTGGTCAATTACCGCAATTTTTTCACAGAGCGGCTCGAGCTCCTCGATGTGATGAGTGGAGAGCATGATCAGCCGCGGGCTCTCTTCATGGGTGTCGAGCAGCGCATCGTAAAACTGCTGGCGCATATGGGCATCTAGCCCGTTGGTCGGCTCGTCCATGATCGTCACCGGAGCTTTCGCTGCCAGCCCGATCGATATTTTGGCCATGGTCCGCATCCCTTTGGAAAACTTTTTGATTTTTTTGTTACGCGGCAGCTCAAACATGTCCACCAGATGTTCCGCGAGCGCCTGATCCCAGTGCCGGTTAAAATACGAGCCGAACCGGAGAGCATCCTTCACGTTCCAGTGCTCGGAAAACGGGTGGTCCTCCTGCATGTAGGTCACGTGATGCATCGCCTGCGGGTTATTGTACGGGCGGACGCCATTGATGCGAACCGTTCCTTCTGCCGGAGCCTCCAGGCCAGAGAGCACCTTCATCAGCGTCGTCTTTCCGGAACCGTTTCGTCCCCAGACCCCGGCAATGACCGGCGCCTGCTCCTGAAGAGAGACGTCTTTGAGCGCACGGGTCTGACCGTAATAAAAGCTCATATCCTCCACATTAATCATAATTTTCCTCCTCAATCCATTCATAAATTTCTTTTTCATTAATCTGCAGCCGCCTGGCTTCGGTCAGCATCGGCTGCACAAACTGCTGGTAAAACACTTTTCTTCTTTCTGCGAGCAGCCGTTCTTTAGCTCCGGTGGCAATAAATATGCCCACCCCTCGCTGCTTATAGGCGTAGCCGGATTCGACGAGCTCGGAAAGTCCTTTTTGTACCGTCGCACGATTGACCTGATAAAATTTTGAAATCTCCGTGGTGGAGGGCACCTGCTCCCCCTCTGCCAGCACCCCGTCGACAATGTCGTCCGCGATCATCTCGGCGATCTGTTGAAAAATCGGTTTGGAATCATCAAAAATAGCTTTCACAGTACTCGCTCCTTCTGCTTTTATTGTATACCTGATTACTTGACTAATCAAGTATAAAATAACTATGTATAATATCTAGTATGGTAAAAAGCATAAAAAAATCCGGCTCAGAGAAAATTTCTCTGAGCCGGAATCCAGCGGAAATTTCATCCGCAATTATTTATTCAATCCGTCGTCCTCATTCTCCCAGATTGAGGCGGTGATCTGGTCGCTGATCAGCTGCAGAATGTAGTTGACCTCGGTCTGGCTCTGGCGGAACTGCCCGACGATCGGAATGTTTTCAATCTCTTCGTGCAGGTCGTTGATCTGTGCTTCCACCTGGCGCTTCGCTTCCGTTTTTTCGTAGTGCTGGAAGTTGACCGCCTGCTTCTGCTTGTCCTTGATTTCCTGAATCAGGTTCTGGATCCGCACGTTGTTGTTAATCTGCGTTTCGGCGCGGATGAAAAAGTCCACTTCCTCGGTTTCCTTCAACCGTTCGGCAAGGCGTCCGGCCTCCTGCATCACTTCTTCTTTCGTGTAGGCCATTTGCTTACACCTCCGCAAATTCCACCACATGGCCGTCGAGCGACCACGTTTTGGCTTCGTCAATTTGGACGTAGATGACTTCACCGATCACATCTTTTGGTGCCCGGAAGTTCACGAGCTTGTTCGTGCGTGTGCGTCCGGAGAGCACGTCGGCGTTTTTGCGGCTTTCGCCTTCGACGAGCACCTCAAGCACCTGGCCTTCGAGCTCTTTGTTGCGGCGGTTCGAAATGTCGCCCATGAGCGCGTTCAGGCGGGCGAGCCGCTCTTTTTTCACGTCCATCGGCACGTTGTCCTCCATCTTCGCCGCCGGCGTATGCTCGCGCGGAGAGTAAATGTAGGTGAACGCGCTGTCGTAGTCCATCTCGCGCATGAGAGACATCGTGTCTTCAAACTGCTCCTCCGTTTCGTTCGGGAAGCCGACGATGATGTCGGTCGTAAACGACGCGTGCGGAATCGCCGTTTTAATTTTGCGGGCGAGCTCTACGTATTCCTCGCGCGTGTATTTGCGCCCCATCAGCTTGAGCATGTCGCTGTTGCCGGACTGCACCGGCAGATGGATATGCTCGACGAGGTTGCCGCCCTGGGCGAGCACCTCGATCAGGTAATCGTCAAAGTCGCGCGGGTGGCTTGTCGTAAAACGGATGCGCGGGATGTCGATTTTATGCAGCTCGTTCATCAGCTCGCCGAGCCCGTAGTCGAGTCCGAGGTCCTTGCCGTAGGCGTTCACGTTCTGCCCGAGGAGCGTAATTTCCTTATAGCCCTGGCGCGCGATGTCGCGCACCTCGGCGATAATGTCCTCCGGCAGGCGGCTGCGCTCCTTGCCGCGCGTATACGGCACGATGCAGTACGTACAGAACTTGTCGCAGCCGTACATAATATTGACCCACGCCTGCGTGCCGCCGGCGCGTTTTTTCGGCATGTTTTCGATCACATCGCCTTCCTTCGACCAGACCTCGATCACCATTTCCTTGCCCTGGATGGCGTCGCGGAGCAGCTCCGGCAGGCGGTGGATGTTGTGCGTGCCGAAAATCATGTCGATGTGCTGGTGCTTCTGCATGATGCGGTTCACGACGTTTTCCTCCTGCGACATACAGCCGCATACGCCGAGCATCAGCTCCGGCTTTTCGCGCTTGAGCGCCTTCAGGTGGCCGATCTCGCCGAACACTTTGTTTTCCGCGTTTTCACGGATCGCGCACGTGTTCAAAAAGATGAGATCGGCCTCTTCGGTGTCCTTTGTTTCGGCAAAGCCCATCTCTTCAAGGATGCCGGCCATGTTTTCGGTGTCGTGATAGTTCATCTGGCAGCCGTACGTGCGGATCAGGTACTTTTTGCCGTAGCCGATGCCGCGCATGTCCTCGGGTATGTCAAAGTCATAGTGCACCGAAGCGTCCTGCTTCGTCCGCTTGCGTCCTGCTTTATGGTCGGGCTGGTCGTTGATGACGATCGACCGGCCCCCGATTTTCATGTATTGCTTGCCGTCCTCGTTGCTTTCCACTTCGGCTTTGGAAAAATCAAAGTATTTTTCGTATGCCGGATCGACCGCCGGAGTCGTTTGTTCAGACGTATCCGTTTGCTTTTTATCAGTCACGGTGGTCTCTCCCTTCTCTATAGGTACGGGCGGACGTGCCGCCCGCAATTTTTTTATCGTCGCTTCATATTATAAGCCGAAAACCGGCAAAACTCAATCACCGTTCGACCCGGAGCGGACGGTAGCGGTTGATGGCCGCCGCGATTTCAAACCGGCGCGGGCGCGCAAAATCGCCCGGGTGCTGGTTTTTAAACGGCGACAGGCCGTCAAGCGACTGCTCGTCGATCGTCTGCTCGATGTAGTCGAGCACCTCCGGCAGCGGCGCCGGCTTTTGGAACTGCCTGCTCGCATGCCGGATGGCCTCGGCAATCGCATTCGTCTGGCTGCCGGTGATCAGCTGCTCGACCGCGCTCAGGTCGATGGTTTCCGTTCCGTACATCACCGTGTCGCGGCCCTTGCCGCTTACCTTTTCCTTTTTGCCTTTACGGGCGTCAAAGCGGTGGACCGCAATGCGGCGGCCCGTTAAGGCCCCAAAAGCTTCCCCGGCTTCCTTCGCCCGGTTGGTCGGGTGCTCCCCGGCAATCCGGCGCGCTTCTTCGGTCACGTCGTACGGCACGTACTCTTCAAGCATGATAACATAATCCGCCACGTCAAAATAATCTCCTGCTCCGCCGACGACAAGAATCGTGGAAATGCCTTCGTCGTCATAGAGGGCACGGACCTTATCAATAAACGGCGTGATCGGCTCCTTGCGCTTGGCCACAAGCGCCTGCATCCGGGCGTCACGGATCATAAAATTGGTCGCGCTCGTGTCTTCATCGATCAACAGCGTCCCGGCGCCCGCCTCGAGTCCCTCCATAATGTTCGCCGCCTGCGAGGTGCTGCCGCTCGCGTTTTCGGTCGTAAAAAAGGAGGTGTCCTTGTCGGCCGGAAGGTTCGCGATGAACGGGCTGATGTTGACCCCGGTGACCGAGCGGCCGTCTTCGGCACGCACCTTCACCGCGCCCGGGTCGGCAATCACAAATTCACGGCCGTCGCCGGCGCGGTGGTTGTACACGCCGCGCTCAATGGCTTCGAGGAGCGTGCTTTTGCCGTGGTAGCCGCCGCCGACAATAATCGTCACGCCCTTTGGCACCGCCATGCCGGTAACCGGCTTTCCGTGCGGAAGCTCAATCGTCACCTCGCGCTCCTTCGGCGATTGAAATGAGATTACATCTTTGCCGCTCATCGGGCGGTTGCTGACGCCGCTTGCACGCGGCAGCACCGAGCCGTTGGCCACAAATGCGATGCAGCCGTTGTCCTGCAGGTAGCGGCGCACCGCCTGCTGCTGGTCGGCGAGCTCGAGCTGGGCTGTCAGCTTTTGTTTGGAATGCTGCTGGACAGCGCGCTGTATCGCCTCCGGCAGCTGTTTGGTGAGCCGGTCGACCGCCTCCTGGCCCTGGATTGTGCGCCCTCGGGCCGGCAGGTGGATCGACAGCCGGATTTCAAGATGATCCTTCGACAGCTTCACGGCTGTCCGGTCGATCATTTCCTGGCCGGGGCCGTCGATAATGATGCCCGGCTTGCCCTTCTGCTTGTGGAGCTCCTCCTGCATGGCAAGGGCGAAAAAGTCGATGGCCGCCACCCGGCGCGCGTCGCTTTCTTCAACCTCCGGGCCGAGCTCGAGCGCTTTTCTCGAAAGTGTCACCCGGGCACGGGAGGGACTGGCAAACGGGTCCGCCTGCACGTGGTCCATGTGCAGCCGGAAGTCCGAAAACTCATGCGTGCCTTTAATATCGTTGTAGGCTTTGTAGCCCTTGCGGTCGATGCGTTTCAGCGTTTGAATCAATTGTTTCATTGGTATGCTCCTCTCATCGTATGCCGGCATACAAAAAGACGCCGCGGGGACGTCTCGTTGTACCACCGGCTGGTGATATGTATGGAATTGCCGGCAGCGCCCGGGCGCTGCCGGAGGCGGCGGGGGACGTTTACCTCGGCTCAATAATCAATTTTATCGCCGTACGTTCCTCGCCGTCAATTTCAATATCGGTAAAAGCGGGAATGCAGACCAGGTCAATGCCGCTCGGCGCCACAAACCCTCTGGCGATGGCTATCGCCTTGATGGACTGATTAATGGCGCCGGCTCCGATCGCCTGAATTTCCGCGGCTCCCTTTTCACGAATAACTCCGGCCAAGGCACCTGCGACAGAATTTGGAGTGGATTTAGCGGATACTTTTAATACTTCCATTTCTAGTACCTCCCTGCGTAGGATCAATGATAACGCCATTGTATTAGTCATAATTCATGAAAGAAGGGGCAGATTCCTGCTTTTTTCTAAATATTCTTTTTTTACTCGAAAAAAGGGTGGGCTTCGTCGATACGGATGCGTTCGATTGTGGTCGCTTTTCCGGTTTTCGGATCCGCTTTCACAAAGACTCCATTTAACTGTTCCCGCCCTTCGGCCACTTCAAACTTGGTAGGAAGATTTGTCTGAAACTTTCGTATGATGGCCTCGCGCTCCATGCCGAGAATGCCGTCGCTCGGCCCGGTCATTCCTGCGTCACACAGAAAGGCGGTCCCGCCGTCGAGAATCCGGTCGTCGGCCGTCTGTACGTGGGTGTGGGTCCCGACCACCGCGCTCACCCGTCCGCTTAAAAACCAGCCCATCGCCTGCTTTTCGCTCGTTGTTTCCGCGTGAAAGTCTACAAAGATGAAGCTCGTGCGCGCTGAGGCCTCTGTGACAAGCTCATCCGCCTTCTGGAACGGGTCGTCGTTCGGATTACCCATAAATGTGCGGCCGATCAGGTTGATCACCGCCACTTCCTGGTCATTGATGCGCAGGTACTTGATTCCCTCACCAGGCACGCCTGCCGGGTAGTTGGCCGGCCGGATCATCATCTCGGCGTCATCAATAAATTCGAAAATGTTTTTGTTGTCCCACGTATGGTTCCCCATCGTAATGACCTGCGCCCCAGCTTCGAGCAGCTGCTTGTAGATCTTTTCGGTAATGCCTTTGCCGTGCGCCGCGTTTTCGCCGTTCATGATCGTGACGGTTGGCTGGTACCTGCGCTTCAGGCGCGGCAGGTACTCCTCCACCATTTTCCGCCCCGGCGAACCGACGATGTCGCCAATAAATAAAAATTTCATGTCTGTGACTTCCTTTCTTCGCGTGTGTACGCATAAAAAAATAAAGCGGTGGCGATCACCGCTTTATTTCGCATAATCTACTGCCCGGGTTTCCCGTATCACCGTTACGCGGATATGGCCCGGATAATCCAGTTCACTTTCGATCCGTTTTGTGATATCTCTTGCCAGCTGCGGTGCCAGCTGATCGTCCACCACATCCGGTTTCACCATGATCCGTACCTCGCGTCCGGCTTGAATGGCGAAGGTTTTCTCGACCCCTTTGAAGGATTCCGAAATTTCTTCGAGCCGTTCCAGGCGGCGGATGTACGTTTCAAGCGTTTCCCTGCGTGCTCCCGGCCGTGCTGCGGACAGCGCGTCTGCGGCAGCGACGAGCGACGCAATCACCGAGGTGGCCTCGGTATCCCCGTGGTGGGAAGCAATACTGTTGATGACGACCTCGTGCTCTTTGTATTTCTTACCAAGCTCGACGCCGATTTCCACGTGGCTGCCTTCGACTTCATGATCGATGGCCTTCCCGAGGTCATGAAGCAGTCCGGCGCGGCGGGCCAGCTGTTCGTCCTCACCGAGCTCGGCGGCCATCAGCGCAGTCAAATGCGCGACTTCCATCGAATGCTTCAGCACATTCTGGCCGTAGCTTGTCCGGAAGTGAAGGCGTCCGAGAATCTTCATGAGATCCGGATGCAGCCCGTGAATACCCATTTCAAACGTTGCTTCCTCGCCGTATTCGCGGATAAATTCATCCACTTCCCGGCGTGCCTTTTCGACCATTTCTTCGATGCGTGCCGGATGAATGCGGCCGTCCTGCACGAGGCGTTCAAGCGCAATGCGCGCCACCTCGCGGCGAATCGGATCGAAACCGGAGAGAATGACAGCTTCCGGGGTATCATCAATGATAAGATCAATACCGGTTAACGTTTCAAGCGCCCGGATGTTGCGTCCTTCCCGGCCGATGATCCGCCCCTTCATTTCATCGTTTGGCAGGTTCACCACAGACACCGTCGTTTCGGCGACATGGTCAGCAGCACAGCGCTGCAGGGCCAGGGATAAAATATTCTTCGCTTTTTTGTTGGCTTCCTGTTTGGCTTCTTCTGTGCGTTCTTTGATCAGAAGCGCCGTTTCGTGTTCCATTTCCTGTTCGGTTTCGCGGCGGATCATCTCTCTCGCATCCTCCCGCGACATGCCGGAAACACGTTCAAGTTCCTCCTGCTGTTTGGCGAGAATCTCCTCCACTTTGCTGTTATTTTCCTCAACCTGTTGTTGTTTTTCGTAGAGAGACTCCTCTCTGCGCTCCAAGGATTCTTCCTTTTTGTCCAACGTCTCACTTTTTCGGTCAAGGGTCTCTTCTTTCTGCATCAAGCGGTTTTCTTGTTTTTGAACTTCATTTCTTCGTTCATTCAGAGTACTCTCTGCTTCTGCCCGAATTTGATGTGCTTCGTCTTTAGCTTCCAACCGCGATTCTTTTAAGATTGTCTCTGCCTGCCGCTCAGCTTCTTTCACAATCTGGCCGGCTTCGTGCTCGGCGCTTTTGAATTTCGCTTCGGCAATCGCTTTTCGGACAAAATATCCAATCAAACCAACTATCAATGCACCGATAACAAGCAAAATGGAGATGATTGCAGTGTTCATACATGTCACCTCCTCTTGCTATCTGATTGTTCACTTTCGGTTGTTGCGAAAGTTGCATTGATGATTCTTTTTCGTGTCCGCATTGTTCTGCTTGCGAATAAATACGCTCATCGAAGTGCGGAACAAAACAAACGTTCCACTTCTTTATTGTATCTTTACCGTAAGACGCTGTCAAGAAAGCTCAATGGCAGGAATCCCTGTTTTTATAGGGATTGACACCGCTTTCCTCCATCTCCCGCCCTCCGTTTGCTCCGTGCTGGCGGCACAAAGGCCGCAGATTTTTAACTCCCCGGCCGCTTTTTCCACACAAAAAGGCGCCGGAATCCCGGCGCCCTGGCAGTGCTTTAACGGTTCGTATCTGCTGTTTCTTCTTCTTCGGCAAGCAGGCTGGATTCATGCGGAGCTTCTGGTTCTTCCTCCGCCTCGTCCGGTTCGGCCTGAATGTCATCAAGCTTGTAGTGGTCGCGGATTTTCCGTTCAATCGCTGCGGCCGTGGCTTCATTTTCTTTCAGGAACTGCTTCGAGTTCTCCCGCCCCTGACCAAGGCGTTCGCCTTCATAGGAGTACCAGGCACCGCTCTTGAGCACAATATCGAGCTCGGCGCCGATATCAAGGATCGAGCCTTCCCGCGAGATGCCTTCGCCGTACATGATATCTACTTCTGCCTGGCGGAATGGCGGTGCTACTTTGTTTTTCACCACTTTGATTCTCGTTTTGTTACCGACCATTTCGTTGCCCTGCTTGAGGGTTTCCGCCCGGCGCACTTCAAGCCGCACCGAGGAGTAGAATTTCAGCGCACGGCCGCCGGGAGTCGTTTCCGGGCTGCCGAACATGACGCCGACTTTCTCACGGATCTGGTTGATAAACATCGCGATCGCGTTCGATTTACTGATCGCCCCGGAAAGCTTACGCAGTGCCTGGGACATTAAACGCGCCTGGAGGCCGACGTGGCTGTCGCCCATTTCGCCTTCAATTTCCGCTTTAGGTACGAGTGCTGCGACGGAATCAATAACGAGAATGTCAATGGCACCGCTTCGTACGAGGGCTTCAGCAATTTCAAGCGCCTGCTCGCCGGTGTCGGGCTGGGAAAGGATCAGTTCATCGATGTTGACGCCAAGCGCCCGCGCATAGCTCGGGTCGAGGGCGTGCTCCGCGTCGATAAATGCCGCCGTGCCGCCGTCGCGCTGGGCAGCGGCGATCGAATGCAGGGCAACTGTCGTTTTACCGGAGGATTCCGGCCCGTAAATTTCCACGACACGTCCGCGCGGATAACCGCCGACCCCGAGGGCAATATCTACGGCGAGGGCGCCGGAGGAAATGGTGGAAATGCGGCGGTCGGTCTGGTCTCCAAGTTTCATGATCGACCCTTTGCCAAACTGTTTTTCGATGCGGCTCAGTGCTTGATCCAATGCGGCTTTTCTTTCGCTCATCTTATCTCTCCTTCAAGGATATATACTATTAAACGGACACCCTCTTCCCCACGAAGAGCATATCCATACATGCCTGCTGTTATTCAGGAAGCGTCCCCGCTGTTTTCCTGCTTTCTATATTATATCTTTTTTTGTTCGATTTGCCAACAGATATGCGAACATTTATTCGTGTTTTATTTCCCGATTTCTCCATCAAAGGCACGAGGTTAAAAAAGCTCTTCAACGGCGGCTGCCGCTGAAGAGCGAACGGATTACTGGGACTGGCGCTGCGTGTTCCGGCTCGGACGGGCCGGGCGCGGCTTCGCCGGCTCGAGGTTCACGCGCGTGCCGTTGATGCGAGCGTGCCGAAGGGCTTCGTACACAAACGGAGCGCTGTCCTGAGGTACTTCCACAAAAGTAAACTTGTCAAAAATATCAATTTTGCCGATCGATTTGCCGGGAATGCCGACAGCGTTCGAAATTTCTTCGATTAATATTTTCGGCGTCATGTTCACATTGCGGCCGACATTGATAAAGAATCTTGTCATGCCGCGGGCGCCGCCGGTTTCACCAAAGCTGTAGCTTTCATCGGATTCGCCGACGGTGGAGGCGAAGTTCAGCTTCATTAATGCCCGGACGACGTCCTTCGGATCGTACTCGGTAAGCAGTTCCTCAGTGATGTCATTGAACAGACCAAGCTCCGACTCCTCTTCCATTTGGGAGGCAATCTGACGCTTCCATGCTTCCTGCTGCTTCTCCACCACTTCTTCGATGGTCGGCACCCGGTGCGACGGGATATACATCTTGATTTCCGACTCGATCGAACGCAGATGCTTCATTTCGCGCGGCGTTACAAGCGTCAGCGCTTCGCCTTTGCGTCCGGCTCTGCCTGTACGGCCGATGCGGTGCACGTAGCTTTCCGGGTCCTGCGGAATGTCGTAGTTGATCACGTGGGTGACGTTCTGTACGTCAATGCCGCGCGCCGCGACGTCTGTCGCCACCAGGAATTCAATCGACGCGTCGCGGAATTTCTTCATAACCGCATCGCGGTGCTGCTGGGTGAGGTCGCCGTGCAGGCCGTCTGCGAGGTAGCCTCTTGCCTGCAGAATTTCCGTCAGGTCGGCTACGCCCTTTTTCGTCCGGCAGAAAATAATGCCGAGGTCCGGGTCGCGTGCGTCAAGAATCCGGCAGAGAGAGTCCTGCTTGTTGCGCTCGAGCACTTTAAAGTACGACTGCTCGATGTTTGGTGCCGTCACTTCGCTTTTGTTGATGGAGACCGTGACCGGGTCCACCATATATTTTTTCGACAGCTTGCGGATTGCCGGCGGCATCGTCGCTGAAAACAGCAGCGTCTGCCGGTCGACGTTCACCTGTTTCAGGATCGCCTCAATGTCCTCCACAAAGCCCATGTCGAGCATTTCGTCCGCTTCGTCGAGCACGACGGTATTTACTTTGTCGAGGTGCAGCGTTTTGCGGCGCAGATGATCCTGCACCCGCCCCGGCGTACCAATCACAATCTGCACGCCCTGCTTGAGCGCTTTAATCTGGTGCCCGATCGACTGGCCCCCGTAAATCGGCAGCGAACGGACATTTAAATGCTTGGAGAGCTTCTGGATTTCCGAGGAAACCTGAATGGCAAGCTCGCGGGTCGGAGTAATGATAATCGACTGCACGTGCGGCTCTTCGGTTACCTTATTTAAAATCGGTATGCCAAACGCTGCTGTTTTACCGGTACCGGTTTGTGCCTGTCCGATCAAATCCTTCTGTTCAAGAGCATCGGGAATTGCTTTTTCCTGTACCGGGGACGGCTCTTCAAAGCCCATTTCCCGTACAGCCTGTTTAATTTCGTCTTTCATTTGAAAATCATTGAATGTTGTCATTTTCTACCACCTTTTCTTTCCATAACAATCGGCACCCTTCATATAAAGCCATAAAGCGGACACGATCCCTGGTGCCGGCGATGTGAATTTGCTTTGAGATCGTTCCGTGCGGACCGGACACCCCGATCCAGACAAGCCCGGGCTCTTTACCTTCATCGCAGTCCGGCCCGGCGACACCGGTAAATGAAATACCAATGTCGGTATTGAATTTTTCTTTCACCTTTTCGGCCATCGCTTCTGCACAGGCGGCACTCACGGCGCCATCTTGTTCGAGAAGCGGCCGGTCAATGCCAAGAATGTGCTGCTTGGCCGCTTTGGAATACGTCGTGACGGACCCCTGAAATACGCTTGACGCCCCCGGCACGTCCACGATGGATTTTGCAAACCAGCCGCCGGTCAGGCTTTCCGCTGAAGCGATCGTCTGGGAGCGCTCTTTCAGCACATTCACCGTATGGTTAAAGACCGAATCGTCATCGTAGCCGTAAAAATGCTCCCCGACGCGCCTTTGCACCTGTTCTTCCACGCCTGCGATCATCTGCAGCGCTTCATCTGCAGTCGCAGCCGCCGCCGTCAGCCGGAGCGTGACTTCCCCGTCCCCGGCCAGCGGAGCAATCGTCGGGTTCGTCTGGGCTTCAATCAAATCCTGCAGCTCCTCTTCAAGCGAGGATTCCCCGATGCCGTAAAAACGGAGCACCCGGGACGACACAAGCCTGCCGCTTCCGGCAAGTGCTGCCACGTAAGGCTCGACGTCATACTTGTACATGGACTTCATTTCCCGGGGAGGCCCCGGTATTAAAATGTAATGCGTGCCGCCTTCTTCAACCGCCATGCCGCACGCCATGCCGTTCTGGTTAAAAAATACCGTGCTGTTTTCAGCGTAGTGTGCCTGGCGCATATTGGACGCCGGCATCGCCCGGCCCGTCCGGTTGTAGTAATCTTTGATTTTTTGCGCTGACGCTTCGTGCACGAGCAGCTTCCGGCCGGTAAAGTCTGCTATCACGTCTTTGGTAATATCGTCCTGCGTCGGCCCCAGGCCGCCGGTCAGTATGACGATATCCGCCCGTTCGGAGGCTTCTCCGACGGCTTCTTGCATCCGGGCTTCGTTATCCCCCACCACGGTGTGGCGGTACACATTCACCCCGAGAGAAGCTAGTTCCTTTGATAAATACTGGCCGTTTGTGTTGGCAATCTGGCCCAGCAAGAGCTCTGTCCCTACTGCGATAATTTCAGCATTCATTACACGTTCCTCCGATACACCTTACATCGTCTTCATAATCACAGCGCGGTTTTTCCAGAAATAATCGACGCCGGATATGATGGTTAAAATAACAGCGATCCACATAAGCACGTCGCCTGCCGGAATGCCGGCATAGGAAAATGGAAAGTGGTGAAGCAAGAGCACCACAATAGCAACCATTTGGAATGTGGTTTTCCATTTCCCAAGTCCGCTTGCCGCAATGACGTTCCCTTCTCCCGCAGCCACCAGCCGGATGCCGGTGACCGCAAATTCGCGGCTCAAAATAATGATCGCCATCCAGGACGCCAGCATAGAAATGTCAATCAGCACAAGCAGGGCGGCCGTGACAAGCAGCTTGTCCGCAAGCGGGTCCAAAAACTTGCCAAACGAAGTCACCAGCTTGTACTTTCTTGCAATATAACCGTCGAGCCAGTCGGAAACGGCTGCGATCGCAAAGATGACCGCTCCGATGAAATGATGCACCGGCAGCCCGGCGTTTCCTATCGACCATGTGCCAAACGGAAAAGGCACCAGGACAGCGATAACGAATAGCGGAATCATCAGCACCCGGGCGATCGTAATTTTATTAGGTAAGTTCATAGCGTCCTCCTACTTGCAAATCGTGCTGTTCCGTCCACATTCCAGTCTTTCATATTGTATCACATATCTTTTTTTCTCATGGAACAAAACGCACAATTTGTTTATGGCAAAGCAAAGCCTTCGTTCTGAAACGCTCAGAAGCGAAGGCCGGATTTATTCTTCTGGCACTGCCGTAAATGTAATTCTCTGGTGGGTGCCGTCCGAAGGGTAGGAAAATTCCCGGCCGTTAACGGCCAGCTCCATATTGTTTGTGTTGCCGACGTTGACGGTAATCTCTTCTTCTTCATACGTTTCCTCAAGTTCATCACCGGCTGACTGGCTAGAGAACATGTCGAGCATGTCGCCTTCTGCATTCGTCACATCCACGTAGGAGTCTCCACTGAAATTCATCGTCAGCTCGAACGTTTCCGCCCCGATCACATCATACGAGGCGTTGTCTCCTTCAGCGGACGTTTCTTCCAGCTGCACATCGGCACCGCCGTTCTCTTCTTCGTCAGTGTTTTCGTTTTCTTCCCCGCCCGCTTCTTCGTTTTCCTCCGGGGCGTTTTCTGCACTGCCTGCGTTCTCTTCTGCGCTGCCTTCATCGTCGCTGCCTGCGCCCGACTCAAATTGCACACCGGTGCCCTCATCGCTCTGCTGCTGTTGAGTCTGCGTATCGCTGTTCACATTTTGAAATAACAGCCAGATGCCTGCCCCGATAATTAAAAGAAAAATAAGCGCAAACACAAAGGGCAGGAAGGATGTTTTTTTCTGTTTCTGCTGCTGGCGCGGCTGCTGATTTCTGCTGCGCGTCTGCTTCCGTGACGTCCGCGACGGCATCGCGGCCGGCTGCTGTTTCGGTGCCGGCAGTTCACCGCCGTACTGCCGGAAAATGTCCTCGGCATTCAGGCCGAGCGCTTCGGCGTAGCTGCGGATGAACGCCCGGGTATAAAATGCTCCCGGCAGCGCTCCGTAATCGCCTTTTTCAATTGCCTGTAAATACCTTCGTTGAATTTTCGTGCGCTGCTGCATCAGCTCGAGGCTTGCCCCCTGGCGCTCGCGTTCCCCGCGAAGGTATGGTCCTAATTCTGCCATAACGGCTCACCTGCCCCTTTAACTAATATCAAAGGATGAAAACCCCGAGTCCACCGTATCGTAAGAAATCACCTGGCTTTCATCGTTTCTCAGCTCAATCATGCAGTCAAAATCATCCGCCGTATACGACGTTTCCCGGATAAAAATATCCGGATGCTCGACGACCTTGACCGCAGGCAGGCGCATGATCTCTTCCACGAGGTCGCGGTGCTTCCGGGCCGCGCGCATGGTAGTGACAATTCCGTCGATAATAAACACGTGGCTGTTTGTTCGTTCGTCCTCCCCAAGCTGGGTGCGCATCGTCTGGCGCAGAAGCGTTGACGACACAAATGTCCAGCGCTTGTTGGCACATACGCTTGCAGCCACAAGGGATTCGGTTTTCCCGACCCGGGGCATGCCGCGGATACCGACAAGGTAGTGGCGGTCCTTTTTGAACAGTTCGGCCATAAAATCGACCAGCAGCCCAAGGTCCGGGCGCACGAAGCGGAACGTTTTCCGGTCATCGGCATCGCGTTCAATATAGCGGCCGTGGCGGACAGCGAGCCTTTCCCGCAGGCCCGGCTGCTTGACCTTGCGAACGGAAATGATCTGAATCGTATCCAGAATGGCGCGCAGCCGCTGAATCCGGTCATAGCTGTCACAACGGAGAAGCAGCCCCCGGCGGTTGCCCTCCACGCCGTTGATCGTCACGATATTGATCGCAAGCATGCCGAGCAGCGAAGAAATATCCCCGAGCAGGCCGGGGCGGTTTTGATGAATTTCATATTCCACGTACCATTCGTTGCCAGCCATCAGGCGTTCCCCCTCTTATCTCTACTGCTTTTATTGTACGTCATTTTTTCCCATTTGAACAGAACATGCGGGGGCTTCAGGACGGAAATAAACCGTCGACGCGGAGCACTTCCCCGTGGACATAAGCGGCATCCGGCGAGCATAAAAACGCCACGGTTCCAGCCACCTCCCCCGGTGTGCCAATCCGTCCGAGCGACACGCGCCCGGCGACGTCCTCCCGTTCTTCCTCCGACAGATGCCCGAGCATCGGGGAGGCGACCGCTCCCGGCGCCACCGCGTTTACCCTGACGCCGGACGGTCCGGTTTCTTTGGCAAGCGACCGGGTGAACGCTTCAATCATTCCTTTGGCCGCCGCATAGGTGGATTCCATTGCTGCTCCTTCCCGGGCCCATACGGAGCTCACAAAAACAATCGTTCCTTGGCGGGCACGGATCATTTCCGGGAGGAGTGCCCGGCTGACCGCAAGCGCGCTCATCGCATTTGTCTGAATAATCGAATTTCGGTGGGCGTACGTGGTTTCCTGAAACAGTATGTATTCCTCCATGCCTGCAGCATGAATAAACGTATCAATATTTTGGGGCAGCCGTTCCGTAAACGCCTTTTGGCCTGCTTCCGTGCCAAGATCCCCGTAGATTGTTTCTGCCCGCTGTCCGTTTTGGCGGCAGCGCATAGCTGTCTGTTCTGCGCTTTCTTTTCCTTGATAATAATGAAGCAGAAGCGGGCGGCCGGAGGCAGCAAGCCGTTCAGCTGCTGCGCTTCCAATCGCCCCGCTCGCTCCAGTCACCAGCGTCCAGTCAGGCATCGGTTTCGCCCTTCTGGTCGACGATGGAGGTTGTTCGGTTGTCGATGCGGAATTCATTTTGCAACAATCCGGAAATGTCGTCGAACGTCACCTGCTGCATAATGTCCACTGCATCCATGACCGATGCGCCGTGAAACGCGTAGCGCGTGCCCTCGGTAGCGAGAAATTCAGTGGAATTCAGCTGTTTGACGAGCTGGCCTAGCAGCTTTTTGCGCATCCGTTCAAAGCGCCGTTCGTCCATGCCTTCAGTCTGGGCGTGTGCGATAATGTCAAGCAGCCGTGCCTCCGTTTCTTCCGGCTTCGGCGTATTGCCGCCAATGGCCGCGAGCGAAAACGAACGCTCAATCATCGCCTCGCTTGAAAAGCTGTCATCGATCAGCCCTTCGGAGTACAGCGTTTCATACGCCTCCGAGCCTTCTCCGAACAGCGTTTCAAGCAGCAGCTCCAGCCGGGCTTCCTCGTACAGCAGGTTCTCCGTTGCGCTGTGCAGTGACAGCTTGTAGCCAAGAAGCACCTTCGGCAGGCGGATACTCATCTTTTCGACTGCCCTGGAATGAAGCGCCGTTGCCGGCTCGTTCACTTCAACGCGTTCCACGTGGTCCATCGGCGCAAATTCCTTTTCCGCCTGGTTGCTTCGTACGAGCTCGAAAATGTCTTCAGGCTCCACCGCCCCTGCCACATATAAAATCATGTTGGCCGGATGGTAAAACGTATGATAACACGTATACAGATCATCCTTGGTAATCCGGTTAATGGACTCAGCGGTGCCGGCAATATCAATACGGGCCGGATGGCGGTGATACAGATTGCCGAGCAGCTGGAAAAAGAGGCGCCAGTCAGCATCATCATCGTACATGCTGATCTCCTGGCCGATAATGCCCTTTTCCTTTTCCACGCTTTCCTCGGTGAAATACGGGTGCTGCACAAAGTCGAGCAGCGTATGCAGGTTTACTGCGGTGTCGTCAGTGCTTGAAAATAAATACGCCGTGCGGGTAAAGGACGTGAACGCGTTCGCTGAAGCCCCCTGTTTGCCGAACGTATCAAATACGTCCCCCTCTTCATCTTCAAACATTTTGTGCTCCAGAAAATGGGCGATTCCGTCCGGCACCTCCACGCTCTGCTTTTGCCCGATCGGAACGAAGGCGTTGTCAATGGAGCCGTAGTCGGTGGTGAAGGTGGCAAATGTTTTACTGAACCCCTGTTTTGGAAGCACGTACACCCGGAGGCCGTTTGGCATCACTTCGGAGTAGACAGTTTCATGCAGCTGATCATACTGTTGTTTCTGCATCTTTATCCTCCTTTCCGTGTAGGAAAAATACGGTATCAAGCACAATCGAGTTCGCGCATGCAAGCACGTCCTCCGCGCTCACCTGCTCAATTTCTTCAATCCATGTTTCAATCGGGCGGACGCGGCCGGCCATTTTTCCCTGAAAATGCAGAGCTGCCAGTCCGCCCGGGGCGTCGGTCGTCTCCCGGATCTGGTTGATGAGCATTCTTTTCGTCTGGGCCAGCAGTTCCTCGGACACGGCCTCCTGCTGCAGCGCCTGCAGCTGTTCACCGATGACCGTCTTCACCTGCTCGTACTGCTCTTTTTCAATGCCGGTCATCACCATGACCAGCCCCTTCTGGCTTTCATAGCGGGACGCGGCGTAATACGCCAGGCTCCGTTTTTCACGCACTTCCTGAAACAGCTTCGAGTGCGGAAAGCCGCCGAACAGTCCGTTGGTTACCTGCATCGCGGCAAACCGCGGATCGTCCTGCGTAACCGGCGTCCGGTAGCCGAGCTGCAGCTTGCCCTGGTGAATGTCATCGGCCTCCTCCACGTAGCGTACACGCGGCGGGCGCTCCGACCCGTCTTCAACCGGCGGCAGGGGGCTTCGTTCCGGAAACGGGCCTGTTACTGCCTCCACGTCATACGATTCCACGTCGCCGACCACATAGACGTCAATCGCATCTTCAGCCAGAAACTGCTCGTATACGTCGTAGAGCTTCTGCTCATCGAGAGCCTCCATCTGGTGGGCATCGCCAAGCGGATGCACCGAGTATGCTTCGGCGCTGCACATTTCCTGCACAAGGCGCATGTTGGCGTAGCGGTCCTTTTCATCGTAAATCGTATTGATTTTCTGCAGCAGGGTCCGCTTTTCCTCTTCGACGATCTTTGAGTTAAACGCGCGGCTCTCTACAAGCGGTGCGTGCACCATTTCTGCTAAAAAAGCGGTCGCTTCGGCAAACAGATCCTCCTGTGCCGGCAGAAACTGCTCGTTTACAAACTCCATGCGAAAGCTCATCACATGATAGTTGCCGCGTTTGCCGACGTCCACGTTGAACGAGGCACCGTACAGGTCATCGAGCTTTTCTTTTATGTGGGACTGCGACGGGTAGCGCAGGCTCCCTTTTTTCAGCACTCTGGCCAACAGCGCCCGGCCCGCTGCAGTATGTTCGGACAGCGGAGCGCGGCACTGCATAATGACGGCCGTTGTTTTAAACTGCTTCGTTTGAAATAAATGCACCGGAATATTCGTGTTCGTTGTCACTGGCTGCATGAAAATCCTCCTCAACTATGGTGCGTATCTTCCTTTTCTTCCGCGGGTTCGCTGTTTGCTCCCCGGGTGTCCCCAAGCACTTCACGCGGCTTGCTGCCGCCGTAAGGCCCGACGATGCCACGGTCCTCCATTTCATCGATGAGGCGGGCTGCGCGCGTGTAGCCGATGCGGAACCGGCGCTGCAGCATCGATACGGAGGCGCTCTGCATCTGCAGAATCATATCCACCGCTTCGTCAAACAGCTCGTCGCTCGGCCGTTCAGCCTGCGCCGGCTGGTCATCGGGTATCATTTCTTCCTGGTACTTGGCTTTTTGCTGGGCGACGACTGCCTCCACCACCTGTTCCACTTCCTGGTCGGACACAAACGCTCCCTGCACACGGGTGGATTTGTTGGAGCCGATCGGGGAGAACAGCATATCTCCCTTGCCGACCAGCTTTTCCGCTCCGCCGCTGTCAAGAATGGTCCGGGAATCCGTCTGGCTCGATACGCCGAATGCGATCCGCGACGGAATATTGGCTTTGATGACCCCGGTAATGACGTCCACGGACGGGCGCTGGGTCGCGATAATCATATGAATGCCGGCCGCACGGGCCATCTGGGCGAGGCGCGTAATCGCATCCTCCACCTCGCCCGAGGCAACCATCATGAGGTCCGCAAGCTCGTCGACGATAACCACAATGTATGGGAGCTCGGGCTGCTTGGCACCGCCTTTATCGTTCTGCTTCCGGATCCATTCGTTGTAGCCTTCCAGGTTTCTCGTGCCCGTGTGCGAAAACAGATCATAGCGCCGTTCCATTTCAGCCACCACTTTTTTCAGCGCCTGGGCCGCCTTCTTCGGTTCGGTGACCACCGGCGCCATCAGGTGGGGCACGCCGTTATATACGTTCAGCTCTACCATTTTTGGGTCAATCATCAGCAGCTTCACCTCGTGCGGGCGGGCCCGCATCAGAATGCTTGTAATGATGCCGTTAATGCAGACACTTTTTCCGCTTCCTGTCGCCCCGGCGACAAGCAGGTGCGGCATTTTGTGGAGGGAAGCGAGAATCGGTTCGCCGGAAATATCCCGGCCGAGCGCGACATTCAGCACATGTTCGTCTTTTTTATCGAGCGACTCAAGCACTTCCCGAAGCGTCACCATCGCCACTTCCTGGTTCGGCACCTCAATGCCGACGGCGGATTTGCCTGGAATCGGCGCTTCGATCCGTATGTCCCGGGCCGCGAGCGCAAGCGCAATGTCATCGGAAAGGTTGACAATTTTGCTGACCTTCACCCCGACAGCCGGCTGGATCTCGTATTTGGTGACCGCGGGGCCAAGGTGTACTTCCGATACGTTCGCCTTTACCCCGAAGCTCTGCAGCGTTTCTTCGAGCTTTTTCGCATTGGCCGAAATTTGCGAACGCTCCTGCTGCTGATTCTGGTTTTTCGGCGCTGAGAGCATCGTAAGCGCCGGCAGCTGATAGTTCTTGTTCTCGGTTTCCCCCTCGGTCACACTCAGCATATCCGAGCGGTCCACCTCGGGTTCGGACTCTGCAGGCGCCCCCGTTTGCTCCGGCGCAGGCGCTTCTTTTTTGCGCGCAGGCTCCTCCGGCTTCGGTGTCTCTTTAACCGCCGGCGGCTCCTGGTACGCCTGTTCGGTAAAGGAAAAGATTTTCGGCTTTTCTGCGCTTTCTTTCGCTTTTTCCGCAGGTGCTTCAGGCGTTTCTGTCCGCTTCGGCGCAGCCTTCGCAGGCGCTTCTTTTGCCCGCGCCTCCTTTTGCTTTCTTCGTTCCGCCTGGCGCTGTTTCCCTTTTTCGACCGCCCGGGCTGCTCCCTGTTTCGAGGCACGGGCCGCCCATGCCCCGCCTGTCTGCATCGTATGTTGAAAAGACCACTGCATAAGTAAAAATAGTCCCGCAATCACAAGAAGCACAGAAACAATATATGCCCCGGCTGTTCCGATCAGAAAATGAACAGCATCGTAAATAAGAGCGCCGATCGCGCCGCCACCGGTAGAGGCTGCTCCGGATCGGTCGAGCCAGCCGTCACGGCCGAACGTTTCCATAAAAACGGAAATCGCCGGACCGTTGATGCCTGAAGCCCAGCGGACCTCTGTAAAAAGAATCACCCCGAGAAAAAGAAGTGTTCCGCCCGTCCACCGCAACGGATATTTCTTCACTGCGTTCCGGTTAACCATCCATACAGTGGAAAAAGCAAATATAAGCAAGTTCAACACCCACCAGAGGTCCCCGGTGAGCCACTGGGACCCGGAGCGGAGCAGCTGGCCGGCCCATCCCCATCCGCCAAGCGATATGAGGGCAAGCAGCGCAGCTGCAAGCGCCGGCCATGAAAAAGCCGGCTGCCTGTTTCTGTTCGACGAGGTTCGTTTCTTTTTCCGCTTCGCCGTTTTTGCCATGATTTGGCTCCTTTCTCCCCGAAAAAGCTCTGTTCAATAAAACACCCCCTGCCCGCCAAACTGGCTAACGCAGGGGTGTGTCATGGCAAGCTTTTCGCGTGCTTTTAAATTTCCATAATAATCGGCAGAATCATTGGGCGCCGTTTTGTTTTTTCATAAAGAAAACGGCTCATTGAATCCCGAATGCTGCTTTTGAGCGTCGACCATTCGCTCACGTTATCGCTAATTGATTTTTCCAGCGTCTCGGTTACTTTTTTATGCGCTTTTTCCATCAGCTCTTCGGACTCGCGCACGTAGACGAATCCGCGGGAAATAATGTCCGGGCCGCTTGCGATGGTGCCGGTCTTTTTGCTGAGCGTTACGACGACGACAAGGATGCCGTCTTCGGACAGCAGGCGGCGGTCACGCAGAACAATATTGCCCACGTCCCCAATGCCAAGGCCGTCAATTAACACGTTGCCGGCCGGTACTTTGCCGGCTTTTACAGCTTTGCCTTTGCTGAATTCCACAACTTCCCCTTTATCAAGCAGAAAGATGTTATTTGGATCCATGCCGGTTTCTTCCGCAAGCTCCCCGTGCACAAACTGCATCCGGTACTCCCCGTGCACTGGAATAAAGTACTTCGGCTTCACCAGGTTCAGCATCATTTTGAGTTCTTCCTGGCGGGCATGGCCGGAGGAGTGGACGTTTTCGCCCATGACGACCTCGGCTCCGATCTGATAGAGAAAATCGATCGTCTGCGAAACCGTTTTTTCGTTTCCGGCAACCGGGTTGGCAGCAATAATCACCATGTCGCCTTCCTCGATTGTCAAATTGTCGTCTTCGCCTTTTGCCATATTCATGAGGGCGGAGACCGGCTCGCCCTGGCTGCCTGTGCATAAGATAGCTACTTTTCTTGGATCCATATCTTCTACCTGATCGGTCGTAATAAAAATGTCATCCTCGGCCTCCAAATAACCGAGCCGGCGGGAGATTTCAATTGTTTTTTCCATTGCCTGCCCGTTCACAGCAATTTTACGCCCGCTTTCTTCCGCTGCCTGGAGCACCTGCTGGATGCGGTGGATGTTAGTCGCAAAAGTTGTAATTACAATGCGCCCTTCGTTTTCTAAAAAGATATCCATGATGCCGTTACCAGCAATCGCTTCCGACGGACTCACGCCGGGAACTTCGGCGTTAATGCTGTCAGAAAGCAGGCAGAGCACGCCTTTTTTGCCGATTTCAGTCAATTTATCCAGGCTGGTGTACTGCCCGTCCACCGGCGTCTGGTCAAATTTAAAATCACCGGTGTGCACCACGATGCCTTCCGGCGTCTGGACGACCATCCCGACCGAATCGGGAATGCTGTGATTGGTCCGGAAAAAGCTTGTTTTCAGCTGGCCGGTCTGGATGACGCTGTTGTCATGAACCACACGGAAATCCGGTTTCTTGCGGAGTCCTTTTTCTTTTACATACGACTCCACGATGCCAAGCGTCAGCTTGGTGCCATACACTGGCACATGCACCTGGCGGAGAATGTAGGTTAACGCCCCGATATGGTCTTCATGCCCGTGGGTTAAAAAGATCCCGCGGAGTTTTTCTTTGTTCTGGGTTAAGTATGAAATATCCGGAATCACGATATCAATTCCGAGCATGTCATCCTCTGGAAACATTAGTCCTGCGTCTATAACAATCATGTCCTGTTCTGATTCTATAACGTACATATTTTTTCCGATTTCCCCGATACCGCCAAGGGAAAAAACACGAACGTTACCATTCGCTTGTGTGGCCAAAGTATATTTCCTCCTAAATTAAAATGAATTATTGCTGACGTCGATTTACGGCCCCAAAAAGAAACATTTTTCCCTTTGGGTGAATGGTTTCCGCACAAATCACTTGTAATCAGTATAACCCAGGCGGTTTTTGAAATACAAGGGAAACTATTGGGCTCAGGCATTTCTCGCGGCTTTGGGCCAGGGGTTTTCTGGTTCATGCTTGTATTTGTAAAAAAATTGGACACCGGCAGCCGGGCTGTCGGTGTCCTGTTAGAAAATCATTAAGATGCGGCAGTGAACCACTGTTCGAGCTGCCGGATTTCGGCATCCGTCAGCGGCACGAGCGGCAGGCGGGTATAGCGCCCGGTAATGCCCATCTGTTCAAGCATTGCCTTCACCGGAGACGGATTCGGAGCCATAAAACAGGCCCGCATCTTCGGAAGGAGCGTCCGGTGCGCCTCTGCTGCCCGCTGCACGTGTCCGGAAAAGAAATCGGTCATCATCTGCTGCAGATCCTCGCCGGCAATATGGGCTGCCACAGAGACCACGCCGTCACCACCGACCGAAAGCGTCGGGAGCGTGAGCGAGTCATCGCCGCTGAAGAGCTGGAAATCCTTCGGTGCCGAAGAGAGAAAGTGCGAAATCTGATCAAGGTTCCCACACGCTTCCTTCACCGACGTAATGTTGGAAATTTCCGCGAGCCGGAGCAGCGTTTCCGGCAGCAGATTGACGATGCAGCGCCCCGGAATGTTATAAATCATCAGCGGAAGCGTTGTGGCGGCGGCGATCCGCTGAAAATGCTGGTACATGCCTTCCTGATTCGGCTTGTTGTAATAAGGCGTCACCGCCATTAAGCCGTCAAGGCCGACTTTAGTTGCTTCGTTCGCAAGGTCAGCTGAATACGCCGTATTGTTCGTACCGACGCCGCCAATCACATCCAGCCGGCTCCCGGCAATATCTTTCACCCGGCGGAACAGCTGCAGCTTCTCTTCGCTGCTGAGCGTCGGTGATTCTCCGGTCGTGCCGGCCACTACAACGCCGTCGCTTTTTGTGGCTATCAAATGCTCCGTGAGCTGCTCGACTTGGTCCCAGTGAATGTCGCCATTTTCATGAAAAGGTGTAACCATTGCTGTGAGTAACTGTCCAAAAGCCATAAGTCGGCTCCTTTCTCTCATCTGCAGGGAATCGATGCGGCTCGTAATACTTCTCTGCAGCTTACTAGGAAACAGATGGGGGACGTATACCAGCACGTCCGAGCTCAAATACACGGTGCAGGGCAGATACTGCTTTATCCGTATCTTTTTCGCGGACAAGCGCCCAGATGGTCGTATGCGAATCCGCCGACTGTAAAATCGGCACCCCGGCCTCTGAGAGTGCAGTAACAATTTTGGAAGCCACTCCAGGCACGCCGGTCATGCCAGCGCCGACAACACTGACTTTTGCACAGTGAGGCACCGCGGAGATGCTCCAGCCGTCTTCTTCAAGAGCGCTGACCGCAGCTTTCGCATGCGGGTCGGGTACGGTGAATACAGCACTTCCCAGTCCAATGTTAATAAAATCTACGCTCAGGCCAAGGCTTTCCATCCGCTGAAAAACGCGGGCATGCATATCTTCTGACTGCTCCGGGTCCGCCCAAACGCTGATCTGGGTAAGCGACGGGATGTGGGCGATGCCGGTAATCAGGCGTTCAGCCACCTCCCGGCCCGGCGCACCCCCGAGCATGGACGTAATCAGCGTGCCCGGCTCTTTGGTCGACGTCGACCGGATACGGATCGGCACTTTACCCTGCATGGCAATTTCAACCGCACGGGGGTGAATAACTTTAGCCCCCTGGTACGCCATGTTGCAGATTTCCTGATAGGTGACGGTGGAGAGCAGCCTCGCATCTTCCACGACACGTGGGTCCGCCGTCATCATGCCTTCGACATCGGTAAAAATGTCCACCCACTCGGCCTTTAAGGCTGTACCGAGCGCTGTCGCTGACGTATCGCTGCCTCCGCGGCCGAGCGTCGTGACCATTCCATCCTCGCTGACGCCCTGAAAGCCGGTTACGACGACAACATCATGAGTGGTAAGCAGTTCTTCAACTTTTTCTGTGCGCATGTCGATAATTTTGGCATTGCCGTGGTTGCTGTCGGTAATAAACCCGGCCTGGGCCCCATTTAAGGCAGCGGCTGTGAGCTGCTTCGAACGCAGAAGCTCTGTAAATACTACGGCCGAGATGGTTTCACCGCACGACACAAGCAGGTCGCGCTCGGCTCTTCCTTCTCCCGGCGCACTTTCATCGATCAGGCCGAGAAGGGTATCAGTAGCGTAAGGGTCTCCGCTCCGGCCCATGGCAGAAACGACCACCACCACCTTATAGCCTTCACGCACCGCATCTTCAACATGGCCGGCGGCCTGCTCCCGCAGTTCCTTCGTTTTTACAGACGTACCGCCAAATTTCTGAACGATAATATTCATCAGTCCGGCTCCCTCTCAGGTTATTTGATTAAATTAAGGCGGATCAGGCTTTCAGCAATCTGTACCGAGTTATAGGCAGCACCTTTTAAAAGGTTATCCGAAACGACCCAGAAGTGGTAGGCGTTTTCCCGGTCAAGATCACGGCGGATACGGCCGACAAATACATCCGGCAGGCCAACGCTGTTCACAGCCATCGGGTACACCTGGTTGGCCGGATCGTCCTGAAGGGTAATGCCCTCGCCTTCGGAGAGCGTCTGCTGCAGTTCTTTTACATCCGGATTCCCTGTTTCGGTCTCAATATACACCGACTCCGAGTGGCCCGTGGCAACCGGAAGGCGCACACACGTTGCTGCTACCGGGAGCTCGTCCATATGAAGAATTTTTTTCGTTTCATTGATCATTTTCATTTCTTCAAACGTGTAGCCGTTGTCCTGGAATTTGTCGATCTGCGGGATCGCGTTAAAAGCGATCTGGTAGTGCTTTTTATCGCCGCTGACGGGCATAAGGTTTGCTTCTGCCTCCTCGCCGTTCAGTACCGCCGTCGACTGGGTGTTCATTTCATCGACCGCTTCCAGCCCCGCGCCGGATACAGCCTGATACGTGGAAACGACCACTTTTTTCAGGCCGTATTTCTGCCGGATCGGCTCAAGCGCTACGGCCATTTGAATGGTCGAGCAGTTCGGGTTGGCGATAATGCCGTTATGGTTGTGGAGGTCTTCTTCATTCACTTCCGGAACCACAAGCGGGGTGTCCGGATCCATGCGGTACGCGCTCGTGTTATCCACGACAATCGCCCCACGCCTGACCGCTTCGGGAGCCAGTGCTTTCGATACGGAACCGCCGGCGGAGAACAGGGCGATCTGTACACCGTCAAACGATTCAGGGGTTGCTTCTTCAAGCGTGTATTCCTGGCCTTTGAACGTCATTTTTTTCCCGGCGGAGCGGCTTGAAGAAAGCAGCTTCAGCTCTCCAACGGGGAAATTTTTATCTTCTAAAGTTTTCAGCATCTGCTGGCCCACGGCGCCGGTTGCGCCTACGACCGCTACAGTATATGTTTCGTTAGACATGTTCATTCTCCCTTTCTGATTCATCCATTTCACATTTATTAAAACAAACTTTGCTTTATTTTACCACACTTGTCAGTGCTGAAAAGGGCAATTCTGGCTTATTCTCCGCTGCTCACGCTGAAATTAGAGCTGTTTTTCTTTAATAGCCCAGGCAGACGGCCATCCGGCTGGATCAGCGAGGCACTCGGCGGCGTCTGCATCATCGCCCGCCCCCGCTCCTCGACATGTCCGAGCTGTACACTTTCAAGCCTGTCCAGGGTTTCATCAATTCCCGGATGCCGGCCGAACAGCATTTCGTTCCGGGCGTTGCGGGCCATACGGGCTGCCGACGACTCCAGTCCCAGTACAAAAGCGGATTTCAGCTGCGACCGGTGGTTCTCAATCTCCACTTCTTTGATATTTCCAGCGGATAAACGTTCAAACAGCCCATCGATGGTCTCGAGCAGCTCTTCGACACGTCCCGGGGCCGCCGCGCTGTAAATCGTATGAAAGCCGGTATGCTCAAAGGCTTCAAATGAAGAAAAAATAGAATAGGCGAGTCCCCGATCCTCCCGGACTTCCTGAAACAGCCGGCTGCTCATCGAACCGCCGAGCAGGTTATTCCACAGCACTTCCGCAAAATACTGGTCATGAAAACGGGAAACGCCCGGAAATCCCAGACAAAGATGGGCCTGTTCGGTTTCCCTGTTCTTTACTTCTCTTCCCGGGACAAATACAGCGTTTTCCTCCCGGCTTTCCGCCCGGCGCCCGTGCCCCCAGCCGGCAAATAAACGTTCGATGCAGGCAAGAAGCTCTCTGCTCACATTGCCGGCAACCGAAATCACAACTCGTTCGGGCGTATAATGGG
This sequence comes from Marinococcus salis, assembly GCF_054971365.1. Taxonomy (NCBI): domain Bacteria; kingdom Bacillati; phylum Bacillota; class Bacilli; order Caryophanales; family Bacillaceae; genus Marinococcus; species Marinococcus salis. Next base: position 42,754 of record NZ_JBQOJB010000004.1, read on the forward strand.
TATGGAAAAAATCGAGCAGCCGCTCCCGGGTCACTTCGTTCAGCACGGGCTTCGTTCCGAGAATTGGGCGTGCAAGCGGATGGCTCCCGTAGGAAGCTTTCCACAGCATATCGTGAATAATGTCGTCGGGCGTGTCCTCCACCATGCTGATTTCCTCTAAAATCACGTTCCGCTCCTTCTCTACGTCCTCCGGGTCAAAGCGCGAGTGAAAAAACATATCGGCAAACACCCCGGCGGTCTGCTCCGCATGCTCATCAAGCACGGTCGCCTGCAGGCAGGTGGTATCCTTTGCCGTAAAGGCTTCCATTTCTCCGCCAATCCGGTCAAAATAGCCGGCAATGTCTGCCGCACTCCGTCCGGATGTACCTTTAAACAGCATATGTTCGATAAAGTGTGCCATCCCGTTTTCTTCTTCCCGCTCCTGCCTGGAGCCTGCATCTATCCACAGGCCAATCGACACCGAGCGCACGTGCGGGATCTGTTCCGAAACCAGCCGTGTTCCATTCAGAAAATGTTTTGTTTCCACCATCTGTTGGCCCTCCCTTTTTTTACTCTCTTTATGTTTATAAAAAAAAGGACCTGGAAATCCAAGTCCCTGCTGATCTATAGGCGCCTTACTGGGAAGGTGTGTCGGAGCTTTCCTTCGCAAGCAGCGCTTTTCTTGATAGGTTAATCCGTCCCTGATTGTCTATTTCTGTTACTTTTACCATGACTTCATCTCCGATGGAAACCACGTCTTCCACCTTATTGACGCGCTCGTGGTTCAGCTGGGAAATGTGGACAAGACCTTCTTTGCCTTTAAACAGCTCCACAAAAGCACCAAACTTCTCGACGCGTTTGACTTTTCCTAAATACGTCTCGCCCGGCTCCACTTCACGAATTAAATCTTCAATGATTTTTTTCGCTTCCTCGTTTTTATCCTGCTCGGTGGAGGAAATAAAGACGGTACCGTCCTGCTCGATGTCAATTTTCACGCCGGTGTCTTCAATAATCTGGTTGATCGTTTTTCCGCTCGGGCCAATTACGTCCCGGATTTTCTCCGGCTTAATGTGCATGGACATAATTTTTGGAGCATACGGGGACAGCTCACCGCGCGTTTCGCTGATGGTAGCGAGCATGTTTTCGAGTACTTTCATGCGGGCAACCTTCGCTCGTTTGAGAGCAAATTCAAGCACTTCGCGGTCGATACCCGCCAGTTTAATATCCATCTGCAGCGCCGTTACGCCGTCCGCCGTGCCGGCTACTTTAAAGTCCATATCGCCAAGGGCGTCTTCCATGCCCTGGATATCGGTCAGTACAGCCAGGTCGTCGCCTTCTTTCACAAGACCCATCGCAATACCGGCAACCGGCGATTTAATTGGCACACCGGCGTCCATCATGGCAAGCGTGCTCGCGCAAATGCTCGCCTGGGACGTGGAACCGTTGGATTCAAGCACTTCGGATACCAGGCGGATTGTGTACGGGAACTCCTCCTCGGAAGGAACCACTTTTTCAAGGGCACGCTCCCCGAGAGCGCCGTGTCCGATTTCCCGCCGGCCCGGCCCGCGGATGGGGCCGGTTTCCCCGACACTGAAGTTCGGGAAGTTATAATGATGTAAAAACCGCTTCGACGTTTCCGTGCCGAGACCGTCAATGATCTGCACTTCTCCAAGTGCTCCGAGCGTGCAGATGCTGAGCGCCTGCGTCTGGCCGCGGGTAAACAAGCCAGAGCCGTGCGTACGCGGCAGAATGTCCACCTCGGAAGTCAGCTGACGAATGTCGTCCGGGCCGCGTCCGTCCGGGCGGATATGCTCTTCGGTGATCAGGCGGCGGAATTCTGCTTTGACAAGCTTTTCAAAAATATCTTTCACTTCGCTTTGCTGCTCTTCATCTTCATATGGCTCGGAGATCTGCGTTTTCAGCTCCTGGATGGCCACGTCGCGCTCTTTTTTATCTTTAACCATCACTGCTTCTTTCACAGAGTCCTGGAACTGGCTGCGGATGGTTTCTTCCAGGTCTTTATCCGTCTGGGAGAGCTGCACTTCCATTTTCTCCTGGCCGAGCTCACGGATAATGCCTTCCTGGAACTCCACCAGGCGCTTGATTTCTTCGTGTCCGAACATGATGCCTTCAAGCATCGTCTCTTCCGGTACTTCGTCTGCTCCGGCTTCCACCATGTTGATGGCGTCTTTGGTGCCGGCAACCGTCAGTTCAATATCGCTTCTGGCCGCTTCGGATTCTGAAGGGTTGACGACAAATTCACCGTCGACCCGTCCGATGACCGCACCCGAAACCGGGCCGTAAAATGGAATATCCGACAGGGAGAGAGCGAGCGATGAACCGACCATGGCAGCAATTTCCGGTGACGCGGACTGATCCACGCTCATCACCATATTGATTACCTGCACGTCGTTACGGAACCCGTCCGGAAAAAGCGGACGGATTGGCCGGTCAATCAGGCGGCTTGTTAAAACTGCTGTTTCGCTCGGGCGTCCTTCACGTTTAATAAAACCGCCGGGAATTTTCCCTGCCGCATACAGCCGCTCTTCGTAATTCACCGTGAGCGGGAAGAATGGAAGATCCTTCGGTTCTTTTGAAGCCGTTACGGTGGAGAGAACCACCGTATCTCCGTAGCGGATCATCACCGCTCCGTTCGCCTGTTTCGCAATGTGTCCTGTTTCGACGGTCAGCGTCTGTCCCGCCCATTCAATTGAGTAGGTTTTCTTTTCTTGTTCCAAATTTCAGGACCTCCTATACGTTTTTTCACGTATACGTCTGCATTTCCGGGTATAAATGTTCCATTCCGCCGGTACTCCCGACTAGCAGGAAACCCTTTCGTGCGCACAAGCTTAACGCGGAAGCCGCACTGCTTACGCGTTAAGCTTGTGCGATGTGCGTAAGGGATCATTTCATACCGCCCAGCCGCATACGTTATGCACATGGTTATTTTTAGGTAAGAGAAAAAGCGGGAGATACCTCCCGCTTCCCAATACTTCTTAACGGCGCAAGCCGAGTTTATTAATGATGTCGCGGTAACGCGTGATGTCCTGGTTACGAACGTACGTTAACAGGTTACGGCGTTTACCAACCATTTTTAAAAGCCCGCGGCGGGAATGGTGGTCCTTTTTATGCTCACGCAGGTGTTCGTTCAACGAAACAATCTGCTCCGTCAAAATAGCGATCTGCACTTCCGGGGAACCGGTGTCGCCTTCATGTGTTTTGTACTCTTCGATCAACTCTGATTTACGCTCTGGTGTTAAAGCCATTCAGTCGACCTCCTTTTGTTTTTTTGTTTCAACCATTTCCTCGCAAGCCGCAGGAGGCGCGTGCAAGCCAAGAAGTAGTTTCCATACATCAACCATCTTACCTTTTGAGCAGAAAAAACGCAAGGGAAAACAGGTGTTAATCCCTGATTTCCTGCTGAAGTACCTGCTCGGCTGCGCGTTTGTCTTCATGCAGCTGGGAGACCAGCGCATCGAGGGAAGGAAATTTCACTTCACCGCGAAGCCGCTCCCGCCATTCAACCCGGACCGCTTTTCCGTAAATATCTCCATCGAAATCAAACAGGTGAACTTCAATTTCCGGCGGGCCGTCCCGTTCGTCGTGAAACGTCGGCTTATAGCCGATGTTGCTCATCCCCCGGTGCCATGCACCGTCGATAAGCGCACGTACAGCATACACGCCGTCATTTGGCAGCAGGTACGGCTCGTCGGCCTGAATGTTAGCTGTCGGAAATCCGATTGTCCGGCCGCGCTTCTCGCCCTCAACCACGGTGCCTTCAAACGTATACCAGCGCCCGAGCAGGCGGGCGGCTTTGACCATTTCTCCCTGTTCCACAGCCTCGCGGATCCAGGTGGAGCTTATCTTCTCTCCCTCTTCGGTGTAAGGAGATACCGTGGAAAACGTAAAAGCATCCCTCGAATGGTACGGGAGCGTCTCCATGTTGCCGCGCCCGAATTTACCGTAAGAAAAATCAAATCCGGCCACTGCGTGCTTTACACCGAGATCAATAATATAAGCATCAACAAAAGCCTGAGGGTCGAGAGAGGCAAATTCCTGGTCAAACCGCACAATGTACAGCTCCTCCACTCCAAGTGATTCAAGAATATGCTGCTTTTCCGCCAATGGGGTTAAATAAAACATATCTTCCTCTGACTGCTTGGACAGTACCACTTTCGGGTGCGGGTGGAAGGTCATTACAGTGAGCGGCAGTCCCCTGTCTTCTGCTGCCTGACGGGCCTTCTCAATCACTTCTTTGTGACCGCGGTGCACTCCGTCAAAGTAACCCATCGCCATCACTTTAGCCTTTGAAAGTGACGGGGTTAACGTATGTGGATGTATAAGATGATGAACTTCCATTATTTTCACCTGCCGATATTCTTTCATTCACGCTTTTAAAGAAGCATTGTTTTAGGTTTGAAAATGCCGGGCTTAGCCGGATGCGCCGTATAGACAGCAAGCGGTTTCCCGCTCTCTGCCTTTACCGCCATCGTCTGCTCAGAAAACCAAGCTGCCGGAAGCACCCGTCCGTGACTGATCTGCTCCGCCGTCTCCTCCGACACTGTAATGGCCGGAAGGTGAGCCACTGCCCAGTCTACCGGATACACGGCTTTTTCAGGACGGCCAGCGGCCACCAGGGCTTCAAGCTCTTCCCATGTGGAAGTGTGTTCCGGTTCGAATCCCCCGGACGCCGTGCGGACGAGCTGCTGCAGATGTGCCGGGTACCCGAGCTTCTTTCCAGCATCGACAGCAAGCGTGCGCACGTAGGTTCCTTTACTGCAGCTCACCCGAATTTTAAAGGAAAATTCCCCGCCCCGCGGAGCTTCGTCCATTTCAAGCAGCCGAAAGTCGTAAATGCAGGCCTCCCGGACTGGACGCTCGACCTCTATGCCTTCACGGGCATATTCATACAGCTTGCGCCCCCGGACTTTAACAGCTGAAAACATCGGAGGCACCTGGGTTACCGAACCACTTAAAGCTTGGAGCGCCTCCTCAATGCGCTGCTTTGCCGGTGCCGTCTCTACAGCGAGGGCTTCCACCGTCTCCCCGTCGGCGTCTTCAGTGGTTGTCGCTCTTCCGAGAGTGATAACCCCTTCGTATGCCTTTGGAGCTTCGTGCAGGTAATCCACCGCTTTAGTGGCTTTTCCGATACAAAGCGGAAGCACTCCGGTCACGGATGGATCAAGCGTGCCGGAATGACCAACTTTTTTTGTTTTCAGCAGCCGGCGCGCCCGCGCTACACAATCATGGGACGTAACACCTGCTTCTTTCCACAAAGGAATGATTCCATCAATCATAGGGCCGTTTCGCTCACTTCCATTACAGAATTCATGTACATAGGAAAAGCTGTTTCAAAGTCAGCAACAGCTCTCCCAACTTTAAAACAGCTTCTGTCTTCTACTTTTCCCGTTCATTTAAATCGCGCAGCAGCGATTCAATACGGTTGCCGTATTCAATCGATTCATCGAAAGAAAAGAAGATTTCCGGTGTTTTGCGAAGCTGAATTCGTTTTCCGATTTCACTGCGGATGAATCCCCGGGCTTTTTCAAGGCCCTGAAACGCTTCCTCTTTGTCTTTTTCTTCTCCGAGAACGGTGACAAAGATCGTTGCCTGCTGCAGATCTCCGGTCACTTCCACGTCAGTCACCGTCACAAACTGCACCCGCGGGTCCTTGATTCCGCGCGCAAAAATATCCGAGACTTCTTTTTTAATCTGCTCTCCTACACGCTGAGCACGTATATTAGCCATAACTGTTCCTCCTATAACCATTCATAGTGTACGGAGGTTATTTCCCATTCCGTATAACTTTCAATCATATGAATGGCACGCTGCAGCTCTTTTTCCGCCCCTGCCTTTTCGTTATGCACGGTGACAATCGAAAGAGCTGCCCGCTGCCAAAGCTCCTGATAATCCGTTTCTGCCACGGAGAGGTTCCGCTGCTTCAGCTTCGTTTTCACGCTCTGAAGCACCGCCCGCTTCTGCTTTAAATGACTCGCTTCATAAAGCATGCACTCTACATGGACTACACCGATCATGTGCGTTTAACTTCCTCCATGATATACGGCTCCATAATGTCGCCTTCCTTAAGGTCGTTAAAGTTTTCGAGGGTCACACCGCACTCATAGCCGGCTGCAACTTCCTTGGCGTCATCTTTATAACGCTTCAGGTCCTTGATGCCGCCGTCGAAAATAACGACGCCGTCGCGTACGACCCGTACTTTGGAGTCCCGGGTGATTTTGCCTTCGAGCACATAGCTTCCGGCAATGGTACCAACGCGGGAAACTTTGAACAGCTGGCGCACCTCAACCTGTCCGAGCACGCGCTCTTCATAGACCGGGTCGAGCATACCTTTCATGGCTGTTTCAATTTCGTCAATCGCATTGTAGATAACCTGGTGGAGACGAAGATCCACATTTTCTGCATCCGCCGTACGCTTGGCGTTTACGTCGGGACGGACGTTAAAGCCGATAATGATCGCGTTGGAAGCTGAAGCAAGGATGACGTCTGATTCTGCAATCGCGCCGGCGCCGGCGTGTACGATATTGATTTTGCAGCCTTCCACTTCTATTTTTTCAAGCGAACCGCGAAGCGCTTCGACCGAACCCTGTACGTCCGCTTTAACGATCACGTTAATTTCTTTCATGTCGTTTTCCTGAATCTGGCTGAACAGATCGTCCAGGTTGATCTTCGAGGTTTGTGCACGCTCGGCATCCTTTGCCCGGCTCTTACGCGCATCAGCGATCTGGCGGGCTTTTTTCTCTTCTTCAAAGACAACAAACGGGTCGCCTGCCTGCGGCACATCGTTCAGGCCGATAATTTCCACTGGCTTGGACGGCCCCGCGCTTTTCACCTGGCGGCCAAGATCGTCCACCATCGCCCGGATTCGTCCGAAGGCGTTGCCGACGACAATCGGCTCGCCGACATGCAGCGTACCGTTTTGAACAAGCAGGGTAGCCACCGGCCCGCGCCCTTTATCAAGCTCTGCTTCTACGACGCTTCCGCGCGCACGCTTGTCCGGATTTGCTTTGAAGTCTTCCACTTCGGCCACGAGCAGGATCATTTCAAGCAGTTCGTCGATACCTTCACCGTTGATCGCGGAAAGGTTCACAAAGATTGTATCTCCGCCGTATGCTTCCGGCACTAATTGGAATTCCATGAGTTCCTGCATCACACGGTCGGGGTTGGCGCCTTCTTTATCCATCTTGTTTACCGCGACAATGATCGGCACCTCAGCCGCCTTGGCGTGGTTAATGGCTTCCCTTGTCTGAGGCATTACGCCGTCGTCGGCTGCGACGACCAGAATTGTAATGTCGGTTACTTCCGCACCGCGTGCACGCATGGTCGTGAATGCTGCGTGACCGGGCGTGTCGAGGAAGGTGATCAGTTTGTTATTTTCTTCCACCTGATAGGCGCCGATATGCTGGGTAATGCCGCCCGCTTCCCCGGAGGTGACTTTTGTGTGGCGGATGGAGTCAAGCAGCGTCGTCTTCCCGTGGTCGACGTGACCCATAATGGTTACTACCGGCGGGCGTTCCTGCAGCTTTGCCGGGTCGTCCTGCTCGACATAGTTATCAATATCGAGTTCATCCACCACTTCTTCCTGCTCCACCTCTACGCCGTAATCCGTGGCGATCAGTTCAATGGTTTCTGCCTCGAGCGTTTCATTAATGGTCGCCATTACGCCGAGGTTCATTAATTTTTTGATGACTTCCGAGCTTTCTTTGTTCAGTTTTTCTGCCAGTTCCCCGACGGAGAGGCTGCCGGCAAACGTAATTTTTTCAGGAGTAGCCTGCTGCTCTTTACGGCCCCCGCCCGGGCGTTTTTGGTTGGTCTTTTTCTTGCTTGGGCCTCTGTTTCCCTGGGTGTTTCGTGTTTTATTGCTTCTCACTTTACTCATAGTGACATCACTTTCCTTCCAAAGATATCGTTTGTGAATGTTGTTCGTTTTTCGTCCATCTACACGTCCTTCTCATTTTATTTCTTCATCTATCAATTTTATCAGCTTTTTGGCAAAGCCGCGTTCAGTGACGGATAAAATGGTTCTTGCTTCTTTTCCGATCGCTGCACCGAGATCGGCTTTTGTTCCCGCAACCCGAAAAGGACATGAATAAAAGCTCGTTTTATCCGTGAATTTTTTAATCGTATTGGCCGAAGCATCCCCGGCGACGATAACGAGATGTGCTTTTTTTGCCTGTACGGTTTTAAGAACGGTGTCATCACCGCTTTTCAGTTCTCCTGCCCGGGCGGCAAGCCCGAGAAAAGACAATGCTTTATCGTTCATGCTTTACGCCTCTGCGCTCTTCTATAAGACGATCGTAATCATCGCTCGATATATTCACCTTTAAATGGCGGCTCAACGAATCTTTTGCTTTCGCCTGTAAAAAAACATCATCACTGTCTGTTAAATACGCGCCCCGCCCGTTCTTTTTACCCGAGCGGTCGACAAAAACGGTGTTATCCGGGTCCCGAACGACTCGCACCAATTCTTTCTTGGGCTTTTCCTCTCCAGTAATGATGCACTTTCTCATGGGAATTTTTTTAGCCATAGCCGTTCACCCTCATTTTTACAAATCTTCTGTGTCTAAATCAATGCTTGTGCTCGTTACCGGAATTTCTTCGGCATCCTCCGGGGAGAAAATACCAAGCTCTTCAGCTTCAGTTTCACTTTTAATATCGATTTTCCAGCCGGTAAGCTTGGCGGCCAGACGGGCGTTCTGCCCGCGCTTGCCAATAGCAAGAGACAGCTGGTAGTCCGGTACTACGACGAGCGTGCTTTTTTCTTCTTCATTTACCTGCACATCCAGGGCTTTCGCCGGGCTTAGGGAATTCGCCACATATTCCACCGGATTTTCCGACCATTGCACGATGTCAATTTTTTCACCCTTCAGCTCTTTGACGATGGTCTGGACGCGCTGGCCGTTCGGCCCTACGCAGGAGCCGACCGGATCCACTTCCGGATCATCCGCAAACACCGAAATTTTCGAGCGGTCGCCTGCTTCCCGTGCCACTGAAATGATCTCTACTGTACCGTCGTAAATTTCCGGTACTTCAAGCTCAAACAGCCGCTTCAATAAGCCCGGGTGCGTACGGGAGATAACAATCTGCGGACCTTTGGTCGTTTTTTCCACTTTCGTGATGTACGCTTTCAGGCGGTCATTATGGTTGTACGTTTCATTTTGCATCTGTTCGCTCTGGGGCAGCAGAGCTTCTACTTTTCCGAGATCCACGTAGATAAAGCGGTGGTCCTGGCGCTGCACAATGCCGGTCATAATATCTTCTTCGCGGTCGATAAAATCAGAATAAATAATGCCGCGCTCTGCTTCACGCACGCGCTGGGTCACGACCTGCTTTGCCGTCTGGGCTGCAATACGCCCGAAGTTCTTCGGAGTGACTTCCATTTCCACTACGTCGTCAAGCTCGTACGACGGGCTGATAGCCTGCGCTTCCTCCTGGGAGATTTCAAGCCGCGGATCGAATACCTCTTCGACTACTTCTTTGCGGGCAAATACCTGAATCGATCCGGTGTCACGATTGACATCCACCCGGACGTTCTGTGCCTGGTTGAAGTTTCGCTTGTAGGCGGAAATCAACGCGGCTTCGATCGCTTCAAGCACTATTTCTTTATCGATTCCTTTGTCTTTTTCCAGTACGTCCAATGCTTCCATAAAGTCTGCATTCATGGAATTAAGATCCTCCTTTTTCTCGATGCCCGCCGCACCGTTAAAAAATGATAGCGAGCCTTGCTTTAGCTACTTTACTGTATGGTACATGAACCGTGCGTTCCTTCTGTTTTTGTTTGGTGAAAATCAAAAGCTCTCCGTCTTTGAAGTCACTCAGCTTTCCTTCGAACGCTTTTTCCCCTTCAACGGGTTCATACGTGGTCACGTACACGTTTTTTCCGACTGAACGGCGGATGTCTGCTTCGTTGTTCAGTGGACGCTCCGCGCCCGGCGAAGAAACTTCCAGATAATAAGCTTCCTGAACCGGGTCCAGGTCGTCGAGCTGTTCACTCAGTCGTTCGCTCACCCGTCCGCAGTCCTCAAGATGCACACCGGAGGGACTGTCCACAAACACCCGAAGGTACCAATTTTTTCCTTCTTTTTTATACTCTGTATCCACCAGTTCCAGGTCCAGTTCTTCAGCAATCGGCCGTGCCAGGCGTGCTGCAATGTCTTTAATACTTTCTTTCATTACGTACCTCCCTGCTGCTTTGTCATCATCTTCATTTCTTCCAATGATAGTATATAGTTTATTTTATGCAGAAAGCTTCAACCATAAATGAAAGAGTGGGTGTTTACCCACTCTTTCGCCGTCTCGATATACCTCTCACTGCCCATTATCATAGCACGTTTCGCGCAATTCCGCAAGTCTCCCCGCTGTTTAGAACAAGGAAAGTTGGTTCGTGTCGGGCAGCCCGCCGAGGCATCCGTGCAGATCAAGATGCTCGATCACCGTTTTGGTTGCCTTGCTGCGCTGCTGCAGATCTTCCTTGGACAAGAATTCACCGTCAGCGCGGGCTTTCACAATATTAACCGCGGCGTTGGTGCCCACTCCTTCCAAAGCGTTAAACGGCGGGATCAACTGGTCGCCGTCGACGACAAATTCGCTCGCCTCCGAACGGTACAGATCCACCTTTTGGAAACGATAGCCCCGCTCGGTCATTTCAAGCGCGAGCTCGAGCACCGTCACCAGGCTTTTTTCCTTTGGCGAGGCGTCAAAGCCCTTAGCCTGAATTTCATCAAGCTTCGCGCGGATGGAGGTGCTTCCGTTAATCATGGTCGGCAGATCAAAGTCGTCCGCCCGCACCGTAAAATACGCTGCATAGAACAATATCGGGTGGTGCACTTTAAAGTAGGCGATCCGGACCGCCATCAGCACATAGGCGGTGGCGTGCGCTTTCGGGAACATGTACTTAATCTTCAGGCAGGACTGAATGTACCATTCCGGCACGCCGTGATTTTTCATTTCTTCGATCCATTCCGGGTCAAGGCCTCGTCCTTTACGGACAAATTCCATAATTTTAAAGGCGAGCGAGTGTTCGATGCCTTTATAAATCAAATACACCATAATGTCGTCCCGGCAGCCGATCACGTCCTTCAGCTCACACGTGCCGTTCTGGATCAGTTCCTGGGCGTTGCCGACCCATACGTCCGCGCCGTGCGACAGACCCGAAATCTGAACCAGCTCGGAAAACGTCGACGGCTTCGTGTCTTCAAGCATCTGCCGCACAAAACGGGTGCCAAACTCCGGTATGCCGTACGTGCCTGTTTTACAATTAATTTGCTCCGGCGTGACGCCGAGTACTTCCGGACCGCCGAAGATTTTCATCACTTCCGCATCGTCGGTCGGAATGGTCTGTGGGTCAATGCCGCTTAAATCCTGCAGCATGCGTATAACTGTCGGATCATCGTGGCCGAGTATATCAAGCTTCAGCAGGTTGTCGTGAATGGAATGAAAGTCAAAGTGCGTCGTTTTCCATTCCGACGTTTTGTCGTCCGCCGGAAACTGGATTGGACAGAAGTCGTGGATGTCATACTCATCCGGGACGACGATGATCCCGCCCGGGTGCTGGCCGGTCGTCCGTTTGACGCCCGTACATCCACTGACCAGCCGGTCGATTTCCGCTCCGCGCAGATGCAGCTCGTGGTCGCTCTGATAGCCTTTCACGAACCCATACGCTGTTTTGTCCGCCACGGTTCCGATTGTACCTGCCCGGTAGACTTTCTCCTCGCCGAATAGTTCTTTCGTGTAATTATGGGCCCGCGGCTGGTAGTCACCGGAGAAGTTCAAATCAATATCGGGAACTTTATCACCTTTAAACCCGAGGAAGGTTTCAAACGGGATGTCATGCCCGTCTTTAATCATATCCACGCCGCAGCTGTCACATTGCTTGTCCGGCAGGTCAAAGCCGGAGCCGACCGAGCCGTCATCAAAAAACGTCGATTGCTTGCATTCCGGACAAACATAATGCGGGGGCAGCGGGTTCACTTCGGTAATTTCTGTCATCGTGGCAACAAACGACGAACCGACCGAGCCCCGGGAGCCGACCAGATAGCCGTCTTCGAGGGATTTTTTTACGAGCTTCTGCGAAATCAGGTAGATAACGTCAAAGCCGTTACCAATAATACTGTCGAGCTCTTTATCGAGCCTGGTTTTCACAAGCTCCGGTATTGGCGAGCCGTAGATGCTTTCCGCCCGGCGGTAGCACATTTCGCGTATTTCCTTGTCCGAGCCTTCGATGTTTGGTGTATACAGGTCGCTTGGCACCGGATGAATCGTCTCCACCTGGTCAGCGATTGCCCGTGTGTTTTCCACCACAATCCTTTCTGCCGTGCGGTCATCGAGAAAATCAAAGCAGGAAAGCATTTCCCCGGTCGTACGGAAGTGCACCTGCGGAAGTGTCTGGTTGTTCAGCGGGTTCGCCCCGCCCTGCGATGCAATCAGGATCTGCCGGTAGCTGTAGTCGTGCTCATCCATATAGTGGGCGTTGCCGGTGGCAACGACCGGAAGATTCAGTTCATCCCCGGTGCGGATAATTTTCTGAATCACATCCCTAACGTCATCGTAGCTTTTCAGAAGCTCCTTTTCCACAAGGTGCGCATAGTTTTCCGGCGGCTGTACCTCGAGATAATCGTAAAATTCAGCGGCTTTTTTCGCTTCGTCCTCCGACTTCTGCATCATCGTTTCAAACACTTCGCCTTTGTCACACGCCGAGCCGACGAGTATGCCTTCGCGGTACTTCTGCAGCTTCGAACGCGGGATCCGGGGCGTCCGGAAAAAGTACTCCAGATGCGACAGCGTAACGAGGTGATACAGATTCTTCAGCCCTTCCTGCGTCTGGGCGATCAGAGTGCAGTGCGACGGACGCAGGCGGTGAAAGCCGGACTGGCCCATGTTATCATTGAGCTGTTTATGGTTGGTAATGTCCTGGGCGAGCGCATCCTTTACCATTTTCCAAAGCAGATAGCCGGTTGCTTCCGCATCGTAAATCGCCCGGTGATGGCTTACGAGTTCAATATCAAATGTTTTACAAAGCGTATTCAGCCGGTGGTTTTTTAAATTCGGATACAAAAAACGGCCGAATTCGAGCGTATCAATCACCGGCATATCTGCCGTTTTACCAATTTTTTTGTATCCCTCCCGGAGAAATCCCATATCAAAGCTTGCGTTATGGGCAACAAGCACCGAGTCCTTGGAAAAGGCGTGGAAGTCTTCCAGTACCGGCTCGATCTCCGGGGCGTCGACGAGCATATCGTCTGTGATGCCGGTGAGGTTAATAATGGTATCGGTCAGTTTTTCATGCGGATTTGAAAAGCGTTCAAACCGGTCGATAATCTCGCCGTCTTTTACTTTAACCGCTGCGAGTTCGATGATGGAATCGTACACGACCGACAGACCGGTTGTTTCCACGTCAAAAACGACATAGGTGCCTGTTTCAAGATCCACATCTGCCTCGTTGTAAGCGATCGGAACGCCGTCATCCACAAGGTTCGCCTCCATGCCGTACAGCACTTTAATATCGTGCTTTTTGCCGGCATTGTATGCTTCCGGAAACGACTGCACGACACCGTGGTCCGTAATTGCGACCGCCGGGTGCCCCCATTCGGCTGCCCGGGTCACGTATTCCCCGGCAGAAACGGTCGCATCCATCTGGCTCATGTTCGTGTGGGCGTGCAGCTCGACACGCTTTTCTTCGGCATCATCGGTTTTGGACGCTCCCTGCACCTGGATGACATCGTTTGCGATCATCACCAGGTCACGGACGAATGTATCGTCCTGCACGCCGCCACGGGCCTTTACCCAGATGCCCTTTTGCACGGCTTCGAGCAGCGGCACCTGTTCTTTATCCTTGGAAAACATTTTGATCATTATCGAATCTGTGTAGTCGGTAATTTTAAACGTTAACAGCGTCCGCCCGCTGCGGAGCTCCTTCGTTTCTGCTTCGAAAATGTAGCCCTCTACGGTCACGCGGCGTTCTTCCTCGCGGATATCCTTCAGCGGCACTGCTTCGTCTTTGATCGGGTAGCCGATCTGAATCGACTGGGAGGCTCGCTTGGAGTCGGCTTCGGATTCTTTTTTCTTTCGTTCCATCATTGCTTCTATTACTTTCGAATGCTCTTCTTGCTTTTTCTTTTCTTCAAACTGTTCCTTTTCTTCATCGCTCGTTTTGGCTTCCATGGTGAACGCGGCAGCCGGCAGGCCGAACAGCGGCAGGACATCATTCATCGCCTGCTGCAGCTTCGGCCCGAGCGAATTCATTTCGATGTCACTTTTGCACGGGAAAATCAGCTCGCCTTCCCGCAAAAACGGCGCTCCCCCGTTCAGCCTCATTCGCAGATGAGGATCATACTGTTCGAGCTTCTGCATTATAAGCGGCCAGTAATCAGGGACGGCGTCCACAGGCACGGTTGTGCCTTCCTCGTAATGAAGCGTGAAATCAACAGCTGCGATGCTTTCAAACGCGGACTGCAGCTTCTCCTTCAGCAGTGCGTACACCGTGAACGGAAGCGGTGCTGCAAGCGTCAGATGGAAATGCCACTGCTTCTGTTCTTTATGAATAACAAGCTTTTCGAGGCGGCCTTCGGTAAAATAACGGTTGGTTTCTTCTTCCGGCATGCCAATCTGCTCAAGTAGCAACTCAAAACGTTCCTGCTGGATGTGACGGTCGGTCTGCACGTTTCTCGCCTCACTTTTTCGTTCTTTTATCATCTATTTTATCAAAAAAATTCATCTTCGGCAGGCACAGGGAAGAGGGAAACCCCTCCTGGAGCATCCAGAAAGGGTTAATGGATTTCAGCCCACAGCTTCTCTAAATACTGCGGCAGGTCGCTGACAGCGACTTCCACGTTTTCTTCGGCAGTTCGGGCTTTTACTTCCACAATCTGCTCTCCTGCTTTTTTACCGGAAGCAATACGGACCGGAAGGCCGTAAAGATCAGCATCCTTAAACTTCACTCCCGGCCGCTCCCTCCGGTCATCGAGCAGTACGGACCAGCCGCTTTTCTGAAGGCTGTCATACAGTTCTTCCCCGAGCTGCTGCTGGTCCTCCTGCTTCGGATTGATCACAAGCAGATGCAGGTCAAACGGGGCAGCTGCTTTCGGCCAGCAGATGCCGCTCTCGTCATGATTCTGCTCAATGACAGCAGCAATCGTCCGGCTCACACCGACGCCGTAGCTGCCCATAATGATCGGGCGGGCTTTTCCGTTTTCATCCAAAAATGTGGCTCCGAGGGCTTCGCTATACTTCGTGCCAAGCTTGAAGACGTGCCCGACCTCTATACCTTTAGCGAAACGGACAGTCCCCCGGCCGTCCGGGGATGGCTCGCCTTCCTGGATGAAACGCAGATCAGCGTACTCTCCTACCGGAAAGTCTTTTTCCGGCACCGCATTCTGGTAGTGCCTCCCGTTTTCGTTAGCTCCGCATACCGCGCCTGCCATGCCACGGACCGCGTAATCAGCAAGCACCTCCACGTCTCCGGAAAGGCCGGCAGGACCGATAAACCCGGGTTCTGCCCCGAACGCTTCTTCAATTTGCCCGGCGGATGCCGGCTCAAGCACTTCAGCTCCCAGGGCGTTTGCGACCTTCACTTCGTTGACGTCATGATCACCGCGCATAAGCACGGCTACCAGGCGGCCGTCTGCATCAAACGCCACCGTTTTCAGGCACTGCTCATGCCTGATGCCAAGTTTTGCAGCCACTTCTTCGATAGTTCGTTCCTGCGGTGTATCAACCATGGTCATTTCTTCAGCGACCGGCTCCGGCTTTGATACGGTGTCCGGGATGGCAGCTATTTCAATATTAGCCGCAAAATCGCTCTCGTCAGAATACACAATGGTGTCTTCCCCAACGTCGGAAAGCACAGTGAATTCGTGGGTCTCGCCCTGGCCACCCATCGCTCCGGCATCGGCCTGGACGGCCCGGTAATTCAGTCCCAACCGGGTAAAAATCCGCTCGTAGGCGCGATACATGGCCCAGTAGCTTTCGTTCTGCGCTTCGTAGGAGGTATCAAACGAATACGCGTCCTTCATAATAAATTCGCGGGCACGAAGCACTCCGAAGCGCGGGCGCGCTTCGTCGCGGTATTTGGTCTGGATCTGGTACAAAATCGCAGGCATACGTTTGTATGTATTCATTTCATCTTTTACAAGGGCGGCAATGTTTTCTTCATGCGTGGGACCGAGAACAAAATCCCGCTGGTGGCGGTCTTTAAAGCGCATCAGCGCCGGCCCGTAATTGTCATAGCGGCCCGAGGCCTGCCATACCTCTGCCGGCTGCATGGCAGGAAGCAGTACTTCCTGCCCGCTTGCCGCATCCATTTCCTCGCGGACGATGCTTTCGATCTTGCGCAACACCTTATGGCCAAGCGGAAGGTAGGAATATACCCCGGCTGCGCTCTGACGGATCAGGCCGGCACGAAGCATCAGCTGGTGGCTTGCAATGTCCGCTCCCTGCGGCACATCACGGAGGGTAGGACTGAATAAAAATTGTTGTCGCATACTATATCATCCTCTTTCTCTTATACATCTGCGTCTGTAAGCTCTTTGGTTATTTTAACATAAGAACGGTGACGGGGCCTTGGCTCCGTCACCGTTTTTTTATTACGTGAATAAGCGATTAATATCGTTCCATGTGACTGCGATCATAAGCAGCAGCAGCAGCGCAAAACCGAGCAGGTGGATGACGCCTTCCTTCTGCGGCTCGATCGGCTTACCGCGGATCGCTTCGGCAATAATGAACAAAAGCCGTCCTCCGTCAAGCGCCGGCAGCGGCAGGAGATTGACGATTCCGAGGTTGACGCTGATCATGGCGGACCACGCAATAAGCGTGAGAAGTCCGGTTGCAATCACCTGGTCCGTGGCGTCATAGATTCCTACCGGGCCTGCCAGGTCATCGAGGGAGAATTCCCCGGTCACAATCGTGCCGAGCGTCTGGAAAATCAGCGTGGAAACTTCATACAGCTGGGTGCCTCCATATTCCAATGCGCCCGTAAAGGATCGTTCCAGCTCGGCATAAACACCGATCTGGCCGAATTCTTCGCTTGATCCCTCCTGCACCGGAACACCGTCGATAGTAACCGTATCTTCGATTGTTTCTCCGCCGCGTTCAGCGGTGACTGTCACTTCTTCTCCCGGACGCTCCTGAACCACACCGGTCATTTCATCCCAGGAATTTACGGACTCGCCGTCTACGGAAGTGATTACATCGCCTTCTTCAAACGCGGATTCGCTCAGCGGCGAACCGTCTGCAATACCTCCAATCACCGGAGTATCCTGCGGGACACCGTGCGCTAGAGCGTAAATACCAAACAGTACGAAAGCCAGCACAAAGTTCATAAACGGACCGGCAAAGATCGCTACCGCTTTTTTCCACGGACGCTTGGAGCCGAACTGGCGGTCCCACGGTGCAATCTGTTCTCGCTTTTCGTCCACAATCAGGTCGCATGTGCGGTCGATCTCATACCGCTTCAGCCCGGAGTCTTCCTCATCCTCCACAGCTTCAATATAAAGCTCGCGCTCCATATCAATTGATTCCACGGATACCACTTTTGCTTCCGGATGCTTAGATTTATTATTGACGATGATTTCTTTGACTTTTCCGGCATCGTTAAAAGTCAGGCCGATTTCATAGCCCGGTTTGATGTTGACCGGGTCGGGATCGTCCCCGGCCATCCGTACATAGCCGCCAAGCGGGAGCAGCCGGATCGTGTAGACCGTTTCATTGCGCTTCGTCGAAAATATTTTGGGCCCGAAGCCGATCGCAAACTCCCGGCATAAAATGCCGACTTTTTTGGCAAAATACAGATGGCCCCATTCGTGAATGGCCACCAATAAGCCGAACATGATAATTACCGCTATCAGCGTATCCAAAGCTTATTCACCTTCTTCTTTTGCTCTTTCTTTTCATTATAGAGTGTTTGTGAAAGAACGTCACGTTATAAGCGTCTGCACATGTTCTCTAGTTTCCCGGTCTGCGCGTAAAATCGTGTCAAGATCCGGATGCTCGATGCGCTGGTGACGGGATAGCGCCTCTTCCACCGCGGTTTCAATTTCAAGAAAAGCGCATTTCCCATCTAAAAACATAGCGACAGCCTGCTCATTGGCAGCGTTTAGCACGGCCCCCATGGATCCGCCGGCTCTGCCGGCATCATAGGCAAGACGCAGGCTGCGGTAGCGTTCAAAATCCGGCGGCTGAAAATGCAGGGCACCTATTTCCCAAAGATTCAGCGATTCTTTAGCCGGATAGTCAAGGCGCTCCGGATAAGTCATTGCGTACTGGATCGGCACACGCATGTCCGGCAGCCCGAGCTGGGCAATGACGCTTGTATCCTGGTACTCCACGAGCGAGTGAATGATGCTTTCTTTATGAAGCAGCACGTCGATACGCTCGTATGGAATACCAAACAGCCAGTGCGCTTCGATTACTTCAAAGCCTTTGTTCATCATCGTAGCCGAATCGATCGTGATTTTGGCCCCCATGCTCCAGTTTGGATGATTTAAGGCGTCTTCCACGGAGACCCCGTCGAGATCGGCTCGTGAGTAGTCACGGAAGCTCCCTCCCGAGGCCGTGAGAATCAGGCGGCTCACTTCCTTCAAGCTATTTCCTTCCAAACACTGGGCGATCGCCGAATGCTCGCTGTCGACCGGCAGCAGGCGCACGCCGTGCTCCTTTGCCTTTTCCATCACAAGATGCCCGGCGGTGACGAGCGTTTCTTTATTGGCGATCCCAATATCCACCCGGTTTTCGATGGCCCGCAAGGTCGGCTCAAGCCCCATGCTTCCGCTGACCGCGTTCATCAAAAAGTCACAGGAGCTTCCTGCAATCTCGATCAGGCCTTCATGGCCCCATACGATGCGTATACGTCCGCCGTATTCCGCCTGAAGCGTTCGGGCATCTTCTTTTGTGTGGACGGATACAATCTCCGGAGAAAATTCTTCAATCTGCTTTCGTACGAGATCAACATTTCTGCCGGCAGCAAGCGCTGTTATCCGAAAGCGCTCCGGGTGCAGACGAATAACGTCAAGCGTCTGTGTACCGATAGATCCAGTAGATCCAAGCAATGCTATTCGTTTCATGACGAAGACTCCTTTAGGTTGGCAACCTGCGTTTTTGTATTAACCAAAAAAATAGAAAAAATGAAGCAGGGGCATCACGAAAATCAAGCTGTCAAACCGGTCTAATATACCTCCGTGGCCAGGCAGAATGTTGCCGGAATCCTTCACAGCGTAATGACGTTTTAACGCCGATTCCACCAGGTCCCCGAGCTGGCCAAAGATAGATGTTACTACGATAAAAGCACTCATGATCAGATAGGAATGAAACACCGGATACACGGCTTCAAAGATAAAGCCGACGACAAATGCCGCCACGAGCCCCCCGACAAACCCTTCGATGGTTTTTTTGGGGCTGATCTCCGGCCACGGCCGGTGGCGCCCAAAATTTTTCCCGATGAAATATGCCCCGGAATCGGTGGCCCAGATTAAAAACAAAATCAAAATCACAACGGCAAGGCCGATATCCGGGAGCTGGCGGATCATGATTAAACTGTGGAACCCATACCCTATGTACACAGAGGACAAAATAACAAACCCTGCTTCATCGAAGGTGAAGGAATTTTTGGTTACTACTGTTAAGGCAAGCAGGCCCAGAATCATTGTTAAAAAAATCTCTGTTTTCGTTATGTGCTGCAAAAATGGATAGTCGAGCCATTCTGTCGGCACGAGCAGTATCCACATAAAGCCCATACTGATTAAACCCCGGAAGGATACCAGCGGGATTCGTTTCATGCGCATTATTTCAAACATGGCGACAGAAGCAAGCAAAGCGATCAAAAGAGTAAACCATTCGCGGCCCACAAATACAATCGCCAAGACGAGTACTGCTCCGATAAGACCCGTAATCGCCCGCAATCCCATAAAAGACCTCCCCTTCAGTCGTTAAACGCCCCCGTACCTGCGTTTTCTCTGCTGATATTCTATGACAGCTTCCGCTAAGCCTTCTTCATTAAAGTCCGGCCAGAGCGTTTCGGTAAACCAAAATTCCGCATAAGCCAACTGCCACAGCATGAAATTGCTGAGCCGGATTTCACCGCTCGTGCGAATAAGCAGATCAGGGTCCGGGAGCTGGTTTGTATACAACCGATTGGTGATGAGTTCTTCATTGATGGCCTCTGCCTTCATCCGTCCCTCTTCCACGTCTTTTGCAAGCTCCTGTACGACGTGCACGAGTTCGTGCCGCCCTCCGTAGTTAAGGGCAAAGTTTAAGACGATGCCGGTATTTTCAGCTGTTGCGTCCACAGCCTCCTGCACGGCCTGCAGCGTATGGCCCGGCAGCTTGTCCGCATCGCCCATCATCCGTACTTGTACATTGTTTTTCATCAACTTTGGCAGCTCTTTAGCCAGAAATCGCTCTGGGAGCTGCATGAGAAAATTCACTTCTGATTTCGGGCGTTTCCAGTTTTCAGTGGAAAAAGCATAAAGAGTTAAGTATTTCACACCGAGTTCGTGCGCTTTTTCCACTACTTTCGTGATCGCTTTCATACCTTCGCGGTGGCCGGCTACACGGGGCAGGCCTCTTTTTTTTGCCCAACGGCCATTGCCATCCATAATAATAGCCACATGGGCAGGCGTATTCACTTTTACTGCCGTGGCATTCGCCTCCGTCCATGGATTTATTTGATTAAATAGTCGATCGTTCATAACGAGGGCACCAGCCTTTTCCCCTTTGTCTAATTTATATGGCACGCGTCAAATTATTTCCATATAAAAACCGTTCCTGCCTCAGCATTGTTGAAGAACGGAAAGCAGTATTTCTGTTTATTTTTCCCCTCCGGCAGCGCGTATTCTTCGTGCCGGTTTTGTTCTTACAAAAAAACCCTCTTGAATGCAGAGGGTTCCAGTCTGTTCCTATTGTAACTCGATTTGCATCAAACTTCCATAACTTCTTTTTCTTTTTGTTCTGCTGCCTGATCCACCTGGCGGATATATTTGTCAGTCGCTTTTTGCACCTGCTCCTGCTCACGCTTTAAATCATCCTCGGTGATTTCATTGCTCTTTTCATCTTTTTTCAACGTATCATTGGCATCACGGCGGATGTTGCGGATAGCTACCCGTGCTTCCTCCGCGTATTTGTTAATCAGCTTGCTCATTTCCTTCCGGCGGTCTTCCGTCATCGCCGGGATCGGAATCCGGACTACTTCGCCGTCGTTGCTCGGATTCAGGCCAAGCTCTGCTTTTTGAATGCCTTTTTCCACGTCCTTGATGGAGCTTTTGTCAAAAGGGGTTACAACAAGCAGGCGCCCTTCCGGCACGGTGATCGTTGCGAGCTGTTGAAGCGGCACCTCGGCGCCGTAGTAGTCGACAACTACCCGGTCGAGCATGGAGGCGTTTGCCCTTCCTGTCCGCAGTGTTGCAAGCTCCCGGCTTAAAGAATCCACTGATTTTTTCATCTTATCCTCTGTTGCTTTCATGTCATGAGCCATCGTTGTTCCTCCTTATTATTGTTCCAATGTCTTCGCCCATTACTGCTTTTTTGATGTTTCCTTCTTCCATAATCGAAAATACGAGCAGCGGGATGTTGTTGTCCATACAGAGCGTTGAAGCCGTAGAGTCCATCACTTTCAGGTCATGATTTAAAATGTCCAGATACGTGAGTGACTGATACTTTTTAGCATCCGCATTGGCAGACGGGTCTGAGTCATATACCCCGTCCACTTTGTTTTTAGCCATCAAAATGATGTCAGCCTCTACTTCAGCTGCCCGCAGTGCCGCTGTCGTATCTGTAGAGAAGTACGGGTTCCCGGTTCCAGCCGCAAAAATTACTACCCGCTTTTTTTCTAAATGACGGATGGCCTTCCGGCGGATGTACGGCTCGGCTACCTGTCTCATTTCAATGGACGTCTGCACTCTCGTAGGGATTTCAATATCTTCGAGGCTGTCCTGCAGCGCAAGCGAATTCATGACTGTGGCGAGCATGCCCATATAGTCTGCCGTGGCCCGGTCCATCCCTTTCGAGCTTCCGGCCATGCCTCTCCATATGTTTCCTCCGCCGACGACAATCACTACCTCTGTTCCCAATTCTACTATTTCGCGGATTTGAGAAGCAATAGATTGAATGACTTCCGGATCAATACCGTAGCCCTGTTGCCCTGCCAATGCCTCTCCGCTCAACTTCAACACAACGCGATTGTATTTCTCCATCGTCATGAACCCCGCCTTTATATTATGTATCGCAGAAGCCCTTAAGCTTCTGCCCTGATATTACTTTTAGAAAAAAGGAGAGCCTACGGACCCCAGAGGATTCGATATGGACTCTCCATACTGCCAATTTATTTCTTTACTTGGTTCATTACTTCGTCTGCAAAGTTTTCGTCGCGCTTTTCCATGCCTTCGCCTACTTCGTAACGGACAAATGTGCGCACGGAAGCACCTTTGCTTTTCAGGTAGTCGCCTACTTTTTGGTCGGTATCCTTTACAAATTCCTGGTCGAGCAGGCAGATTTGTTCAAAATACTTGCCGATACGGCCTTCAACCATTTTTTCAACGATGTTTTCCGGTTTGCCTTCATTCAGTGCCTGCTGCTTCAGCAGTTCACGTTCACTGTCTGCTTCTTCCTTCGGCACATCTTCACGGGAAACGTATTTCGGGCTGATAGCCGCTACGTGCATCGCTACGTCTTTAGCAAGGTCACTGTCTTCTGTGTTTTCAAGAACAGTCAGTACGCCGATGCGTCCGCCCATGTGAAGATAAGCGCCGAAAGCGTCGCCGTCATTTTTTTCTGCGAGCAGAAAACGGCGCAGGGAAATTTTTTCCCCGATGCGTGCAATCTGGTCGTTAATGTAACGATCAAGCGTTACTCCGCTTTCAATCTCCCCGGCCAGTGCTGTATCCACGTCCGCCGGCTGTTCTTTCAAAAGGTACGTAGAAACGTCAGCAACGAGCTGCTTAAACGATTCGTTTTTTGCTACGAAGTCTGTTTCTGCGTTCACTTCCACAATGACCGCCTTGTTTCCTTCGTACGTTGCGTACGTAAGACCTTCTGCCGCTACACGGTCAGCTTTTTTCGCTGCTTTGGAAATACCTTTTTCCCGCAGGTAGTTGATTGCTTCTTCCATGTTGCCGTCTGTTTCGTTGAGCGCTTTTTTGCAGTCCATCATACCTGCACCTGTTTTTTCACGCAGTTCTTTAACCATGCTTGCTGTTACAGCCATTTAAATTCCTCCTTCAATTTTCCATGCATACACGCTTGAGCGCTAATTTTCAAGAAAAAGGGTGATAAAGGGTTTTTCCCTTTTACCACCCTTCGCGTCAGGCCTGGGCCCGTTATATTTATGCAGAGAGCTTACTGGTTTGAAATGCTCTCTTCTTCTGTGCTTCCTTCTTCTTCCGCTGCAGATGCTTCTTGTTCTTTTTCCTGGGCAGCTGCCTGCTCACGGGCTTTTTCCTCTGCACCCTGGGTGGCTTCGATAACCGCATCGGCCATTTTTCCAGTAAGAAGGCGAACGGCACGGATAGCGTCGTCGTTACCCGGGATCAGCTTGTCGATTTCGTCCGGATCACAGTTAGTATCAACGATCGAAATGATCGGAATGTTTAGTTTGTGAGCTTCTGCCACTGCGATACGCTCTTTGCGCGGATCGATAATAAACAGGGCATCCGGAAGCTTGTCCATCTCTTTAATGCCGCCAAGGACTTTTTCGAGACGGTCTTTTTCTTTGTTTAAAAGCATAACTTCTTTTTTCGGAAGAATGTCAAAGGTACCGTCTTCTTCCATTTTTTCAAGATCTTTCAGGCGGGCGATCCGTTTGCGGATCGTAGCGAAGTTCGTTAACGTACCGCCTAACCAACGCTGGTTGATATAGTACATGTTTGAACGGATCGCTTCGTCACGCACAGAGTCCTGCGCCTGTTTTTTCGTTCCGACGAAAAGGATTTTTCCTCCGTCTTCTGCAATGCTGCGCACGTATTTGTACGCTTCTTCGACTTTACGTACCGTTTTTTGAAGGTCAATGATATAAATACCATTACGCTCCGTGAAAATATAACGGCTCATTTTAGGGTTCCAGCGACGAGTCTGGTGACCGAAGTGTACCCCTGCTTCAAGCAACTGTTTCATAGAAATAACAGCCATAAAATAATTCCTCCTTAGGTTTTTTCCACCGCAAGCGTCATATTCATGCAAAACTTTCTTTATCGAAAGCACCTCTGCATAAATCAGCTTTTGCGTGTGTTTTTAACACCAACACGTAATATACCATACGTGTCTGCAGGACGCAATGTCAAAGCTTACTTTTCCTGCATCTGCAAAAACAGATGCACCTCCCGCTGTCCAATCGACAGACTCTTGGCGATATCTTTTTCCTTCCATCCCTCTTTGTACAACATTATAACACGGTCCATCAGTGATTCCTTCGGGGACGCTTCACCCTCCGGCATTGCAGAATCCTCCCCAACCGCTTCCAATTCCTCTACAGGGCTTTCCGGTCCGCCCCATTCTGCACGGAGACGTTCATTGTCACGTTTCATCTCATCCGTGTAGTAGATTAAAAGCTGTTCGATTTCCTTCTTATCATTCTTTACCCGCTGCAGCTCGCCTGCCACCGACTGAAGCTTTATCCACAAAGCACCGGCAGCCATCAGGGCAAGCAGGCTAAATATTAAAGCCATCGCCATTCTCCCTTCTCACATTCTTTCTTCCGTCTGCTTTAAATACTGTCTCAGCCGGAAAAGCGCTTTGGAGTGAATCTGTGAAATCCGGGACGTAGACAGGGACAAAATATGGCCGATTTCCGTCAGCGTCATTTCCTCCAGGTAAAAAAGAGAAACGACCTTCTGTTCTTTTTCGGGCAGTTGGGCTATCGCTTCACCCAGTTCGTGCAGAGAAGCCTGGTCGGTAAGCATTTCCTCCGGCGACGGAGCGTTAGGATCCACAATCGCTCCCCGGTACGTTTCATCACGCTCACCATCCGGTGTCACTTCGTCCATGGAAAGCATATGCACAAAATAGTTTTCCGCTATTACTTTCGATACCTCTGAAGACTTCATATCCAGTTCTTCACCAATCTCCCGGTCGGAGACGAAACGCCCCTTTTTTTGTTCAAGCCATTCAGCCGTCTCTTCAATTTTCTTTGTCTTTTCCCGAAGGGAGCGCGGCATCCAGTCTTCCTGGCGGAGACCATCAATAATAGCCCCGCGTATCCGGAAGGAAGCGTATGTATCAAATTTCAAATCCCGGGCCAGGTCGAATTTTTTCATTGCGTCGTACAGGCCCATTAATCCGTGGCTCATAAGATCTTCCCGGTTTACATTTTTCGGAAGCGTGGCCGCGATACGCTGAACATGATAATGCACAAGGGGCGTGTAAATGTTGACTAATTGGTCGGCCGCTGCATCGTCATAATTTTCCAGCCATTTCTCCCAAATCTCCTGATGAGCATGCGCTGTCGATCTACTCATGTAACCTTCCCCCTGTTCATATTATCATTGTTTCTCCACCGGTCGGCTTGATCCGGAGAGCTCCCGTAGCCACGTCGAATTCTATTGTTCTGCCAATGTGCCCGCCTGTTTCTTCCGCTGTCAGGGATACCGACCGCCCGGCAAGCAATTCTTTTGCCGCTTCAACATTTCGTTTTCCGATATTCAGATGATCTGTCTGAAACTGAAACATTCTTGCTCCCCCGGCTAGCTTCGCTTCCAGAGAAGCTATTGGGATCCGGCGTTCTTCGAAGCCGGTGAATGCCTTTTTCACAGCCGTGTCTGCATACTTTGCTTCGTTAACATGCTGGCCCTCTCTTGCCATCTCAGATGACGGAAGCATGGCATGGATCAGACAGGCACACTGGCACCGGAGCGAATAAATTACAATACCGACACATGAACCAAGACCGCTTGTGGTGAGAATATCACCGTTTTGCCCCCACTGCATATCCGCCATGGCCACTTTCACTTTCGCTGGTTTAACGTCCACGTTTTTCATGCCCCGCTCTCCTGCACTCCAAGCGAAGCAAAAATTTTTGGAAGCGAGTGAGCATCCGGAAGCATAAAAAACCGTCCTGCCATCTGTGATTGATGCTCCCCTTTTGTCATGTTGGTATCGATCATGATCGCTTCATCTCCTTCCAGGCCTGCTTCGATCAGTCCTTCGCTTAAAAGCGCTCCGATCATGTCAACAGCAGACGACGGGACCGTCGGCATCATATAAAGCCCGGTAAAATCCGAAAGCGCCGATAAATAAGACCCGGCCAGAATATTGGTTAGTTCGCATACTGCCGAGGCGAACAAGTCTTGCTCATTTTCGGGCGTTCTGGAAATATTCCAGCTTTCTACAAGTGCTCTTCCAACCGTCTGCATTTCTTCGGGCTCCAGGACAAAAAATATGCTTCCACTGATATGACCCGCGATACGGAGAAAGGTAACCGCCGCCACTTTTTCTTCCCCTCCGGCCGCTTCAAGCAGCTCAGGGAATGGGACCATCTGCACCAACGGCACGCTGATCTGGACCGGTGTTTTCAGCAGCGAAGACAGTGCTGTTGCCGCATTCCCCCCACCAATGGTTCCGACTTCTTTTAATATATCGAGCTCTACCTCACGTGTGCCCATCATTTCACCTCTTTTTCATATGCGGTGTTATTTACAAGCTCCCCGATCCGCTCCCCGATCGCGTGGAGCGGCAGCACTTCATCAATTACGCCTGCCTGGACCGCTGCCCGGGGCATGCCATATACAATAGCCGTTTCTTCTGATTCAGCAACAGCATAAAGAACTGCTCTCACTTTCAATACTTTTAATCCATTTGTTCCGTCATTTCCCATGCCGGTTAAAATAACGCTGAGTACGCGCAGGCTGTCTACACCAGCAAGGGAGGCAAGCAGAATGTCTACTGATGGATGATACCGGTCGCCGGTTCTGCTCTCGCTTACCACCGTTACCAGCTGGCCCCTGTGCCTCCGGACCTCAAGCTGCCGGCCTCCGGGTGCAATATACGCGCTGCCCTTCTGCAGCAGGTCGCCGTCTTCGGCTTCTTTGACATTCCAGCTGTAATCCCGGTTCAGCCTGTCGGCAAGCGACCTGGTGAACCCGGACGGCATATGCTGGACAACCAAAATCGGCAGTGCTACTGTCTCCGGCATCGACTGAAAGAGTTTTTGCAGTGCTGCCGGACCGCCTGTAGAGGTGCCGATCACCAACAGATCCCACGGTCCTGTTAAATTAGAATAGTAATTTTTCATATACTCGGGCTCCGTCCTACATGCGGGCAGAGGCGAATAACCGCTGCTTCATTCCTGTAATAAATTGCCGGAACGGAGCGCCATCCGTTGCTGGTTCCCGTTTTTTCACCCACAGAGTGGCTGCGATCTGCTTCATGCTCTGTGAAGCGCCACAGTTCGGGTACGCGATTACAAGCGGGGTCTGCTCCATAACTGCCCTGCTTACTTTTGGATCACTTGGAACCATCGGCAGAAGCATAAGCTGCATCCCGAGGAACCGTTCACTGACCGACGTTAATTTCTGCGCTGCCGCTCGGCCGTCTTTTTTCTGCTCCACCCGATTGATAACAGCGGCAAATGGAAAGTCACTCTTATGTGACCGGATATATTTCATCATTGCGTAGCCATCCATCAGCGCCGTTGGCTCCGGGGTCGTTACCAGGATTCCGCGCTCGGTTGTGGCAATCAGATGCATATGGTTTTCGTTCAGCCCTGCCCCCATATCAAAGATAATAAAATCAAATGCGCCTTCGAGCAGCTGAAGCTGTTCGTAAAACCGCTGCTTATGCTCCTCCTCCATATGAAAAATACCGGAAAGGCCCGATCCTCCCGCCACCCACTGCACGCCGGATGGGCCCGGCTGAATTAATTCAAAGATGCTTTTATTTTCCGTAAACATTTCCTGAAAAGGGGGAATCGGCGCACATCCGAGCAGAATATCGAGGTTGGCCATCCCGGTATCCATGTCAATTAACAGCACTTCCGCTCCAGCCTCCGCCAGGGATATAGCCACGTTCAGGGACACGTTTGATTTACCCACGCCCCCTTTTCCACTCACTACCGACAACACTCTCGTCTGCCTGCGGCGCCTTTTTTGCATTTGCTCTCGCAGGCTTTCCGCCTGATCATTTTTCACCGAGCGCCCTCCCTGCTATTTTTGCTGCAAGCCACCGGTTGTCTGTTGGTTCAATGTCTTCCGGCACTTCCTGTCCCGTAGTGACAAACGCCACCCGGAGCGAAAATTCATCGATAATATTCAGCAGCGCCCCAAACGATGTGGTTTCGTCCGTTTTGGTAATAATAACCTCGTTTGATATATAAGGAAGAAATTTTTCAGCGACTTCTTTCATATCCTTGTATTTAGCTGTCAGTGACAGTACGAGCACGGTTTTAATCGGTTCCCCGGCTGGGAGAAGGCGCTGCGCCTCCTCTACTGTCTGTTCATGCAGAAAATTCCTGCCCGCAGAATCAATGAATACATAATCATGTGTCCGGGACTGGGCTACTGCCTCGATATAATCTGCCTGGTCATAGATAACATGCACCGGCGCTTCCATGATGGAGGCATAGGTATTCAATTGGTCGACCGCTCCCATGCGGAAGGTGTCTGTCGTAAAAAAGGCAATGGATTTTTTTCTCCGGAGCATTTCCCGGGCCCCAAGCTTCGCAAGCGTCGTCGTTTTTCCGACCCCGGTCTGGCCGACCAGCTGAATCATTCGGGACGGCACCGCTTCTGCAGCGGGATGCCGATGCTCCAGCCACTCCCGTATGCAGTCTTCGAGCACAGCCGCTTCCTGCCGGCGCCCCTTCTCTGCGTACCATTTTTCCATGAACCGGTTCATCAGCTCTTCTTCCACCTGTCCGTTTACTTCCTGGGCCTTTAAAGCGGAAGCTACGGCCCGAAAAGGCGCCGGGGCCGAAGACGGAAGACCTTCTGTCATCTTCCCCGGGCCCTGGGCCGCCTTAATTTCTTCAGGTGGGTCCGGCTTCACAATGTTTGCCGGAGGTTTTCGTTCTTTTTTGCGGGGCGGAGCATCATCAATTCCTGCATAAACTTCAAGCTTTTCTACAGATTTTAATCCAAACCATGTTCTGACTTTGACAGGCTTGGAATGCAGAATGACTGCTTCATCACCAAATTCCCGCCGCACCTTCGCCACCGCTTCCGGCATTGAATCCGCTGTAATTTTTTTCATTCTCATTCATTGTTCACCACCCCAACGCTTTGAACTTCGACCGAAGGTTCAAGCTCGTTATAAGATAAAACCGGCATTTGCGGAAAAAATCGCTCAATCAGCTGTCTTACGTGCATACGCACAGCCGGCGAACAGAGAATAACCGGCGTTTTCCCGAGATTCATCAGCTGCTCGGCTTCTGCGCCAATGCGCTGGACCACCCGCTGGGATTCGTTTGGATCCATTGCCAGATAATTTCCGCTTTCGGTCTGCTGAAGCGCATCGGCAATTTTCTTTTCAATGCTGCCGCTGAGTGTAACGACCTGCAGCAGCTCTTCCCCGTCCGCATACTGCTTGGAAATCTGTCTTGAGAGCGCCTGCCGTACGTACTCAGTAACGATGTCCATATCCTTGGTCATCGTGCCGTATTCTGCTAGTGCTTCAAAAATGGTCGGCATGTTCCGGATGGATACTCCTTCCCGGAGCAGCTTAGCCAGTACCTTCTGTACATCCCCGATTGTGAGCATTGAAGGTGTCACTTCTTCCACAAGGGTCGGATATGTTTCCTTCAGGTGTTCAATCAGCTGCTTCGTTTCTTCACGGCCGAGCAGCTCGTGGGAATGGGTTTTAATGACTTCGGTTAAATGCGTGCTTACCACGGACGGCGGATCGACGACGGTGTAGCCGGCATCCTCGGCAATCTCCCGCTCTTCTTCCGGAATCCAGAGGGCCGGCAGCCCGAAGGCTGGCTCGGTGGTTTCAATGCCGTCAATTGGCTCTTCAGCTCCGGTGCCCATCGCCATGTAATGATCCATGTAAAGCTCGCCCCGGGCGATTTCACTGCCGCGCATGCGGACTACGTATTCGCCCGGCTGCAGCTGGATATTGTCACGAATCCGTATTACCGGCACCACCATACCAAGCTCCAGCGCCAGCTGGCGCCGGATCATTACAACCCGGTCGAGCAGATCGCCTCCCTGCTTTGCATCCGCAAGCGGGATCAGGTTGTAGCCGAATTCAAATTCAATCGGATCCACATCGAGCAGCTGCATCACGCTGTCCTGCGAACGCAGGTCCTCCTCCTGTGCCTCTTCGGTTTCATGGACCGCCGCCTGTGCTTCCTGCAGTACCGTCTGCCTGATGGTAAATCCAATTGCAGCCATCGCTCCGGCAATACAGGTGGTCAAAAAGAAGTTGATCGGCGTGAACACACCGAGCAGAAAAATGGCCCCTGAAGCAACAAACAGCATCGGCGGGAAAGCAAACAGCTGTTTTGTAATATCGTGGCCGAGGTTGCCCTCCGACGCTGCCCGCGTCACAACAATACCAGTCGCCGTGGATATTAGAAGAGCTGGTATCTGGCTGACGAGTCCGTCCCCGACAGTAAGGAGCGTAAAGGTGTTTGCCGCCGTTCCGATATCCATTCCGTGCTCGGTCATGCCGATCACAAGGCCGAAAATAACATTGATAATAACGATCACAATCCCTGCGATGGCATCACCCTTCACAAACTTACTTGCCCCGTCCATTGAGCCATAAAAATCGGCTTCCCGTTCGATTTTCTCCCGGCGCGCTTTTGCCTGCTGTTCGGAAATGACGCCGGCGTTCAGGTCGGCATCGATGCTCATCTGCTTGCCAGGCATCGCGTCGAGGGTAAAACGCGCCCCGACCTCCGACACCCGTTCTGCCCCTTTTACAATAACGACAAACTGAATAACGACAAGGATGACAAAAACCACCAGGCCGACGAAGGCACTGCCCTGCACCACAAAGCTTCCGAACGTTTCAATAACGTTGCCTGCTTCAGCATTGCTTAAAATGGAACGGGTCGTCGAAACGTTCAACCCGAGCCGAAACAGCGTTACAAGCAAAAGCAGCGTAGGAAAAATGCTGAATTCGAGCGGCTCTTTCGTGTTCATCGCCACAAGAATCACCAGAAGCGCCAGCGAAATATTGGCCATAATTAAGACGTCTAAGATAAATGTCGGCAGCGGGATGATCAGCATAATGACGATCAATATAACGCCGAGCAGCACTGATAATTCTCTAAATCCCATAACGTTACTCCTTTTCTACCCGTTTTTCCTTTTAAGGCGGTACACGTATGCAAGCACCTCGGCCACGGCTTTGAATAGATCTTCAGGTATTTCATCATCGATCTCGGACTGGGCATACAGCGCACGGGCGAGCGGCTTGTTTTCCACCATCGGGATAGCATGTTCACCTGCTTTTTCCTTAATCCTCCGGGCCAGATGATCGGCTCCCTTAGCAATCACCTTCGGCGCCCCCATCGCCCCTTCTTCGTAGCGGAGCGCGACCGCAAAATGCGTCGGGTTCGTAATGACGACATCTGCTTTCGGCACTTCTTCCATCATCCGTCCCATCGCGAGTTCCTGCTGCTTCTGCTTTCGTTTGCCGCGGATAAGCGGATCGCCCTCCATGTTTTTCATTTCCTGCTTTACGTCGTGCTTGGACATGCGGATCTGCTTTTCGTGGTCGTGCTTCTGATAAATATAGTCCGGAAGCGAAAGCACGAGCAGCAGCAGGCTTCCGATAATCCCCATCAGCCCGGTCAGCCGGGCAATTTCCATAAATCCGTCGCCAACATCCTTTTGCGATAAAAACAGGAGACGGTCGAGCGCGAGCCAGAGAATGGTAAAAACGACACCGCCGACAAGCGTGATTTTTAAAAGTGCTTTGGCCAGCTCCACAAGCGCCCGGGCTGAAAATATCCGTTTGATACCGCTGAGCGGGTTAATTTTTTCAAGCTTCATTTTGACCGGTTCGCCCGTGAACAAAAAACCAACCTGGGTAAGCGAGGCCGCCACGCCTGCCACCATGGCCACGAGCATTACCGGCAGGATAATAATAACGGATTGGATCGTAATTTCCTGCAGCATCGCCGGAACACTGGCCGTTGTAATTTCCCACTGCATGTATTCTATGTATGTATGCGTCATTAACGCCTGCAAATGATTAAAAATAGTGCCTCCGTACATGTAAAAGAGAGCAAATACTAAAAACAGTATGACTGCTGTATTCACATCGTTACTTTTGGGGACCTGGCCTTTCTGCCTTGTATCCCGGCGTTTTTTAGGCGTGGCCTCCTCGGTTTTTTCCTGTGAAAAGAATTGCAGATCGAGTGTCCACTTCATTCCTGTTCCTCCCCCAAAAGTTCAAGCAGTCCACGCGAGACGTGAAACATGTCTTCATATAAGTACTGAATGGCCAAAAACATCCCGGGAATTGCCACCACAAGCAGCGGCAGCCCTGCCGCAATTTTCAGCGGCAGTCCGACGACGAACACATTCATCTGCGGGACTGCTCTGGCCATGATCCCTAAAGCAAGGTCAACCAGAAAGAGCGAACCAACCAGCGGAAACGCCAGCTGAAAGGCAAGAATAAACATCTGGTTAAAAGCCTCCGCCACATGCGTAACGACCGCTTCATCGCCGAAGGCAAGCCCTGTTTGGTCGATCGGCACAAAGCTGTAGCTGTAATAAATGCCGTCGAGCAGCAGATGGTGGCCGTTCACTGCCAAAAGCATTAAGAGCGCAAAAGCGTAAAAGTAACCGCCGAAAAGCGGGCTCTGGGCACCCGTCTGTGGATCCACCACGTTTGCCACCAAAAAGCCGAAGGAAATGTCAAGAAACATTCCGGCTGTCTGGACAGCATACAGCATAATCGTCGCGATAAGCCCGATCGCAAGTCCGAGCATGACTTCTTTTAACAGCAGGAGAATATACTCGCCGTCCACCGTCATCAGCGGAGCATCCAGTGCCGGAAAAATAGCCAAAGCAAGAAAAAATGCCAAACCTACTTTAAATTGATTCGGAATAGTCCGATAAGAGAAAAGAGGCATCGTCGTAAAAAAAGCGAGCACTCGCACAAACACCAGGGAAAAAGCAGGGAGCTGCTCAATTATTGCTTCCATCGTCTATTCAACCGATAAACTGCTGGGCGTGATACCATAAATTTCTCGTATACTCCACCAGCTGCGTCAGCATCCACGGGCCGAGCACGAGCATGGCGGCCAACACGCCAAGAATCTTAGGTATAAACGCGAGCGTCTGCTCCTGGATTTGGGTGGTCGCCTGAAATATGGCAACACCAAAGCCGAGAACGAGCGCAATGACAAGCAGCGGCCCTGCAATTAAAAAAACCATCCATATTCCCTGTTGTGCGATCTGCATTACCTGTTCTGCTGACATACATTTCTTCCTTTCTTTAACCCGGCTAGGTGTAGCTGAGGAGGAGCGACTCCACAATCAGATACCATCCATCTACAAGCACAAACAATAAAATTTTAAACGGCAGACTGATCATCACCGGCGGAAGCATCATCATGCCCATGCTCATCAATACACTCGCCACAATCATGTCAATAACAAGAAAAGGCACAAAAATGAGAAACCCCATCTGAAAAGCTGTTTTCAGTTCGCTGATGGCAAACGCCGGCACGAGCGATGTAAGAGGAATGTCTTCGATCGACTCCGGTCGCTCTTCGCCCGCGTAATCCATAAACAGCGCCAGGTCTTTTTCCCTCGTATACCGGGACATAAATTCCTTCATCGGGCCGACCGCTTCTGTCAGCGCTTCGTTTTGATCGATTTCTCCTGCCATTAGCGGGCTGAACGCCTGCTCGTTTACTTCCGAGAGCGTCGGCGCCATAATGAAGAAGGTTAAAAATAAGGCAAGGCCGATAAGCACCTGGTTTGGCGGCGTCTGCTGCGTGGCAAGCCCCATCCGCACAAAGCTCAGCACGACCACAATTCTGGTAAAACAGGTCATCAGCACCAGAATGCCCGGGGCAAGAGATAAAACCGTAAGCAGCAGCACTAGCTGTACCGAGGTTGCCGCTCCTTCGCCGCCGCCCTCGAGCAGTCCGCTGAAATCAAGCGCCGGAAGAGCACTAATAATCATCGCTGTTCCTCCTTCGCTTCCGTCCGTTTATCCCGCGCCTCCGGATGTTTTGCCTCACGTGCTGTTTTCAGCCGTTCTTCAAGCATCGAGTGAAAAGGCGAGCTGCTGTCTTCTTTTTTTCCGCGTTTTTTCCACTTATCTATCACTGACGGAACGCCTGCATATGTATTTTGTTCCTGGGCGGTAATCCGTTCCTGTTCCTCTTTATCCTCAATTTCCTGAAGGAGCGAAATTGTATCCCCGACACCAATCACAAGCATTTTGTCTCCAACTTTAACTACTTGAATGGATTTATTCTGGCCGAGCCCGATTCCGCCAATGCTTTGCAGCGAGCGGGTCGATTGATATCTGCTCGTTTTTTTATTAATGAATTTCAGCAGCCAGAACAGCAGGCCGAGGACGACCGCGAGTGCTCCAATCATCTTTATAAAATTCAGCCACAGGCTGCCGTTATCCATCGCTGCAGGGACCGAATCTTCGTCTGCCGGAGTTTCACTGCCAGAACCCGTGTCCTCCTGATTTTCCTGCGGATTCAGGGACTCATTAACAGTAGTGCTGGCAAGCGCTGTGTCTGCGCCCGCCAGAAGTATTACTGTCATTATTACACCTATAATCACTGCGTATTTCCAATTCATTTTTTTCCTCCGCAGCAGGCCCTCAGCCTAACGTTTTATTGATCGCTTCAAGTACACGGTCTGCCTGAAACGGCTTTACGATAAAATCTTTCGCCCCTGCCTGAATCGCATCAATGACCATGGACTGCTGGCCCATGGCTGAGCACATGATTACTTTGGCATTGGGATCTGCTGCTTTGATTTCCTTTAACGCTTCGATTCCATCCTTGTCAGGCATAGTAATGTCAAGCGTCACAAGATCCGGAGCCGTTTCCTGAAATTTTTCCACTGCTTCGTTTCCGTCTTTTGCTTCTCCTACTACGTTAAACCCGTTCTTTTCCAGAATATCTTTGATCATCATCCGCATGAACGCGGCGTCGTCTACTACTAAAACTGAATAAGCCATGCTGTCCACTCCCTGTTTATTATTATTTTAGTTGAGCCACCCGTTCTCTCGGGCTTAGTATTTCTGTAATGCGCACGCCAAAATTTTCATCGATGACGACGACTTCCCCTTTAGCTACGGGCTTCTGGTTTACAAGCACGTCCACCGGTTCACCGGCAAGCTTGTCAAGCTCAACCACCGACCCCTGGGACAGGGCCAATATATCCTTGATCGGCTGCCTGGATCTGCCAAGCTCCACTGTCACGTCAAGCGATATATCCATGAGCATATCAAGATTCCCGCCGCCGTCGCTATGTCTGTGGGCCGGCTCCTCGAGCTCGGAGAAAGCGGCTCCACTTACTGTCGGAGCCGACGCAGGCCCCTGGGCACGCTCTGTCTGCTGCCGGGCTTCCTGCTGTCTGGACCGCTCCGGGCCAGGCTCCTGTTTTTGCTGCGGCGGAGCTTCTGCGTTATTTGTTCCAAGCAGCTCTTCGACCATCTTTTTTGCAAATCCAAGCGGTATGAGCTGCATAATATAAGAGTCCATCAGCTCCCCGATCTGAATGCGGAAGGCGATCTGTACGACCGTATCTTCGTCAGGGATGTAGCGGGCTGATTCCTCCTGCTCCAGGTTCATAATATTGACGCCCGGAGGAGAAATATCCACCCGTTTATTAAAAATAGTGCTCATGGAGGTGGAGGCTGAGCCCATCATCTGGTTCATTGCTTCCTGTACCGCGCTTTGCTGCATGTCATCAATGTTATCAGCTTCATCTACTTTGCCATCGCCGCCCATCATCAGATTGGCGATAATGCTTGCGTCCGTCATGCTGATCACAAACAAATTGGTTCCTTCAAAACCTTCCGTGTATTTCACATTTACCGCTACATGCGGACGTGGAAAGGACTTCTCTACCATTGCGGTTGATACAGCTTTCACGCCAGGAATGGTGATGCTCACTTTCTGGTTCAGCAGGCTCGACAGGGCAGTTGCCGCGCTGCTGAAGCTGATGTTGCCGATTTCTCCAAGCGTATCCTTTTCCTCGGTGGATAAGAGGTGGTCAAGGCCGTCTTCCTCAGTAGAAGAGGCAATCTCTTCGGCCGGTGTTTCCCTGGAGGGAAAGCCGCTGTCATTATCATCGTCTGCGCCAACGTTTTTCAGCAGCTCGTTAATTTCGTCCTGCGAAAGCATATCGTCACTACTCATGCTGTTCTTCTCCCTCCTCTATCTTTTCTAATATTTGCACAGCCATATGGCTTCGTTTTCTTCCTGGCTGGGCTGTGAATTTTTTCCTGCTGCCTACATGCACCTCGAGCGGGTCATGAATATGCTGTTTCAGCGTTAAGATGTCCCCGCGTTCCATATGTAATAGCTCCTCAATAGTAATAGAGGAAGTGCCGAGAATGGCCTGCAGAGAAACATTTCCCTGCATCAGCCACTCGTTCAGGTGTTCTACCTCCTGCTGGTTTCTTTCTTTTACTTTTGTCTGCATCCAGTAGTGGGTAGTAAGCTTTGGCAGGATCTCTTCAAGCACCATGTGCGGCAGGCATAAATTGATCATCCCGGACGTTTCCCCGATTGTGGTGGTTAAAGAGATGACTACCACGGTTTCATTTGGAGAAACCATCTGCAGAAACTGCGGGTTCACTTCAATTTCGGAGCCGATGGTTTCAATGCTGAGCACCGATTCCCAGGCGTTTTGAAAAGATTCAAGAATCATCTGCATGAAGGAACTCAACAGCTTTGTTTCAATTTCTGTCAGCTTTTCGACCTTGTTCATGCTCTGACCCTGGCCACCAAGCAGCCGGTCAAGCATGGCGTAGCCAACATGCGGGTTGACCTCCATCAGAAGCCGACCTTCAAGGGGAGGAGCTTCAAACACATTCAGGAGTGTCATTTTAGGAATCGAACGAATAAATTCGTCGTAGGGCACCTGGTCGACAGAAGCCACATTAATATCCACAAAAGAGCGCAGCTGGCCTGAAAGTGCCGTGGTAAGAATTCTTGCAAAGTTTTCGTGTATCCGTGACAGGCCCCGGATCTGCTCTTTAGAAAACCGAAGGGCGCGTTTAAAATCGTAGGAACGGACTTTGCGTTCACTTTCTTCTTTTTTCAATTGTTCCCCGTCCATCTCTCCAGTGGACAAGCCGGACAGGAGGGCATCTATTTCGTGCTGTGATAATACATCTGACAAGAGGCTTTCACCTCCCTTTCTCTTCTCTCAGGCTGCTCCTGGGCTATTGAATAACGCGTTCAGTCGTGTAGACCCGCTGTACTTTGCCCTCTGTCATAACTTCATTTACTTTTTCCTTAAGTCGTTCTTCCATTTTTGTTGTGCCTTCCGAGCCTTCAATATCCTCGGGGCTGAGCTGGGCCAGTTCGTGGATAATGATATTATTAATCTGGTAATCCCGCTGTTCCAGCTCTTTTCGGGCTTTTTCATTATCGGCCTGCAGGCTGAACATCGTTTTAATATAGCGGTCGTTTCCTTTTAGGTTGGTTGTCATTTCTTCCATATCCCAGGTGAGCTCCCGCAGCTCTTCGGCGCTTAGTTCCTCTGTTTTTTTCTCTTCACTGCCTTCGGCTTTTTCAGACGAGGAGCCAAGAAATTGATACACAGCAGCCGCCGCTCCTGCAATAAGAACAAGGGTCAAAAGCATAATCATCATCATTTTTCCTGCTCTGGTTTTTAACATGGCTCAGGCATTCTCCCCTTTTCGACTAGCCGGTATCCATGTCCGTCGATAAAACCGTTCGGCCAGGTCCATTACTTCACTAATGCTTTCCCGGACGACAATTTTGTTGCCGTTCAGCAGCGTAATTGTAGTATCCGGCGCCGCTTCGACCTGTTCAATCAATGTAGTATTCAGCACGAACGGGCGTCCGTTTAATTTTGTTAATTCCATCATAATTAGTTGAGGGGCAGCATACCGCCCCTGTCTCCCCCAATTTCATTTCTTAGTTACCGCTTAATGTTAAGCAGCTCCTGAAGCACTTCGTCCGCTGTCGTAATACCGCGCGTATTTGCCTGGAACCCGCGCTGGGCCGTGATCATTTCCGTAAATTCCTCGGAGAGGTCAACGTTAGACATTTCCAGGGCTCCAGATACAATTTCTCCCGCGCCGCCTGCACCTGGAGCAACATCATTCGCTACACCGGAGTTTAAAGAAGCCCGGAAGATGTTTCCTCCTACTTTTTCCAGCCCTCCCGGATTGTTGAACGTTGCCAGCCCAATTTGACCCGCTCCATTTGTATTTCCATTTTGGCCAACAACGTTGATGTTCCCTGCAGAATCAATGCTAAAGCTCTGCGCATTGGCATCAATATTAATTCTTCCATCCCCTGCGTTCAATAAATAATGACCATCTGCATTAACAATATTTCCGCCGTTATCCAAGTAAAAATTACCCGATCTTGTGTATAAATTCTCGCCGCCCTGTGGGTTTTCCAATTTAAAATAGCCCGAACCTGAAATTGCAAGATCTAATTCACGGCCGGTGTTTTGCAGGCTGCCCTGCGTGTCAACCGTATCAATACTTCCAAGTTCACTCCCAAGGCCAATTTGTTTTGCGTTTACTCCGCCCCGGTTACCTTCCGCTCCTGCGGCTGCTCCGGTCTGCTGGCTCATCATATCCTGAAATGTCGGGCGTCCTTTTTTGAACCCCTGGGTGTTTACGTTTGCGATATTGTTGCTGATAACGTCCAATTTCTGCTGAAAGTTCTTCATTCCTGCGATTCCTGAATACATAGAGCGTAACATGGTATTCCTCCTTTGATTTAAGCGGGCCCCGTCTGTCTGTCGGGGGCCCAGGCCTCCTTGCGGTCAAGCCTTTTACATGAATATGACGCCGTCAATATTAGTAAATGTATGATTCGCTGCTTCCTGCTTGGACATTGCTGTAATGATCGTCCTATTTTCTGCATTAACAACCAGTGCCGCTTCCGGGAATACCACAACAGATTCCTTCACACCTTTTTCCGCTGCCTCACCGAGTCTTACCTGCATCTGTTCCCAGGCCGTGCTATCAATATGGACGTTTCTCTCTTCCATTCGCTTGGCAGCATGCTTGCTGATTTTTACTTCCGGCCCGGCCAGTTCGTTCTGCAACAGTGAGGCAAATGAACCAGCCTGTTGTTTTTCCGGACGTGGAGCGCTTCCTGTATTGGACGGAACCGGCATGCTGGAATAGTTATGTATCTTTGAATAATCCATGCTGTTCCTTCCTTCATGTCAGCTTTCCGCCTGCTCTTTTCCGATGTTCACCACCTGCCTGCCATCAATCCAGCGTCCCGAGTCAAGCTCGACCATAATATTTCCCTGAGTATCTTTTTTCACAGACTTAATTTCATTGCGCCCCGTCTGCACGTCCTCGTTTGGAGTATGAGCGTTTACGAGTGTCTGCCATGTCACGTCCTGGCCAATCAGGCTGCTCAGCTGCATCAGCGCATCTTGCGCCATAAACTGTGTCGACTGTTCCAATGATTTGTTCATGTTCGTCATCTGCTCAAGCGTACTGAAGTTGGCAATCTGCGACACGTATTCGGTATCGTTCATCGGCTCGAGCGGATTCTGGTTTTGCAGCTGGGTAATCAGCAGCTTCAAAAAATCATCCTTATCCATATTGCCGTTGGTGTTCTCTGCGGCAAATGGGCTTTTACTGTTTGAAGTATTACTTAGCTGCATATTATCTGTAATGGCACTCATCGTATGTTCACCTCCTTTAAATGCGTTCGTTGACCGAAAGCTGCTGTAAAATATCTTCAAACGAGTGTTCTTCCTCTTCTGAAGACTCTTCCTGCACATTTACCGCTTCCCGCTGTTCTTCAGGCTCTTCTTTCTGCTCTTCTTCCTTATAGAAATCCGGATGCTCTGCTACTTCGATGCGCTCCACCTGCAGGTTCTGCTGCAGGAAGGAATGCCTCAGCTGATGCACGCTGCTTTCCACAAGCTCCTGCGCTCCTTTGGAGGTTGTAACCAGCTGAGCGGTCCACTGCCCTTCAATTTTCGTGAGCTTCACATCGAGCCGGCCCAGATGTTCAGGATGAAGGCGGATCGTATAGGAAGCTCCGTTTTTCAGCTGGGCGGCGTTCATCGTACTGAGTGTCTGCTGGAACTGCCTTAAAAATTCTGCCTGACGCTGATTTCCTTCAGACGCCGGCGGCAGCTGGATTACAAGCGGCCCATTCAACTGGGACGCTCTCGGCTCTCCCACTCCAGCTGGTGGTACTGGAGTGGCTGAAGCATTTCCTGTTTCGCCGCGGATACTCTGAAGAATCCGTTCGAGCTGCTCTGCGAATGCTTTATTATTACCCGCTTCTGCTGTTAAAGAGACAGATGGCTGCTTTTTTATCAGCGCTTGGAGACTGTGAACAAATGCCGTCAGCAGCTTTTCAGGCTGTTCCCCGGAAGGCTGAAGCGCTTTTGGCACCCAGGATCCCGGCTCTTCCCGCCCATTGATGTATTTCTGCCACTGCTGCAAATCTTGCTTCAAGCTTTGCAGCCCGGTTGCTGCTCTTGCTTCCTGGCCGGCTGGAGGACTCATCCACCCGGCAGGCACTTGCGGCAGCCACTGGGGATGCGGCCCTGCGCTGCGTTCGGCTCCTGAATGCTGTTCTAGGTATGAAATAAGCTGCTGCACTTCCGGAGGTTTTTCTGGAAACAAAATCTCCAGCTTTTCTATTCGGGAAATATCCTTCCGAGGCGTTGACCACTCCGGCCGAACGCCTTCCATTTTTCCCTTCGTTCCATCTGGCTGCACCGGAGCTTCGTCAGCCACTGCTGCAGCGATAAGAGCAGCTTCAAGGCGGGCTTTTCCAGAGTTTTCTGGTAAAACTTTTGAAAGAAGGGCAGTCAACTCATTCAATCGGTTCGTAAACGAATCTTCTGCCTGCCCCTTTTCGTTTCCCACCAGAGTTTCAGAAACCAGCTGCCCAACAGCCTGCTGCAGCTTTTCAGCTTCCATCTGTATCGCCTGCTGGTCTCCCGGGGGCAGGATCTTGAGCTTGGCTGTCAGCTGTTCGAGTACCGGCAGTGCTGCTTTCACTGCTCGCTCTTCCTTCGTGTTCCCCAAGGCTTCAGGCTGCTTTTCGCTTACTCCCGCGTGTTTGTTTGCCAATGCTTCTGCATTTGGAGAATTTACGACAATGGCAAGCTTAGTGAGCATGCTGTCCTTTTCTGGCGGCATCTCTTCGAGCGCATCCTCCGGCACCGGCGTTTCGCCGCCCTGCTCGTCAAGTACGAGCTCTGCAATATATATCAAGGCTTCTTCAAGCTCCGGCTGCTTCTTTATCAGGGCATTGATTGCTTCAGGATGCGATTCGATCGCTTCCATTACTTGTTCAGCTGAAGGCAGGGCGTTTTCCGGCCCATTTTCCTCTGCCGGCTTTCTTTCCGCAAGCGCAGCTGTCCCCGCGAATAACACGGCAAAAGCTGATGAACCGCTTGCTGCCTGCACGGACAAAGGCGTGCCGCTCAACTGGGCCGGGGCCCGGCCGGTAATTGCTGTTTCCATAGCGTCCTCCTTTCTTCTACTGTGCCAAATCGAGGCCTTCAATCCCTGAAACAACGGAAGCAGCAAGCTCTTCATCCATTTCTTCGAGAATGGCTGCCTGTTCCTCCGGCCGCAGGGAATACAATTGTTGGACAATCACTTCTGTTTCCTGCTGCCCAAGTACCGCTGCCGCTGTCGCCGGCTTCATTTCCTCGTAAATTTTCTGGGCGGAGCCAGCGCTCCCCCCATTTTCTTCTTCGCCTTCTTCGCCGCTTTCTTTTGTTTCTGCTTCAAGCGTCAATTCCTCAAGCTCTTCTTCCACACTACGGAGCTCCTGCTCCCGTTCCTCAAGCCGCTGCTGCAGTTCGACAATTTCCTCTTCCTTCGCTTCGAGTTCTTCGCCGGAAGCACCGGCGTCATCTGCACTTTCTTCGCTTCCGGCAACCGACTTCACCACGTCCTGGCCAAGCTGCGTCACATTTATGCCCATAAAGGACATAACCGCAACCGACAGAACGATGGCGAAAAGGAGCGGGATAAGAAACAGCATGAAAAACCATTGAAAAAAACTGCCCTTTTTCTTTTCTTTTTCAGCCATGATGCTGCACCGTCTGCTTCTGGAGATACATTTGCACCGCGGTATCGTCCATTGCTGCCCGCTCGTTTCGCTTTATTTTTTCCGTGTGTTTTGCTTCTTCTTGTTCCTTCATCAGCTCAAGCTTCCGGTTTTCGCGCCATGCTTCCTGCATCGCTTTTTCCTCACGCAGCATCATCCACCTGGCCTTACTTACAGCCTCTTCGAGAACCACAGCTTCTCGCTCATACATATGAAGCATCTTTTCCTGCTGGCGAAGCTCCCGTACCGTCACACCCCTGGTCATTTTTTCCCGGTTAACCTCTTCGGCATGTTCTTTAGAACGGAGCATTTCGTACAGGGCGCCGGCTTTCTGCTCAAACTGGTCCACTGCTTCATTGTAAGATTTTACTTTTTGGTCCTTTTCACGATCCCGCAGCTGCAGCAGCTGTTCTAACGAAAATTGATAGGCCATTAAGAAGCTCCCTCCTCCATTACGTTTTGCAGTTTCTTCAGCGTCTGCTCCATTGTCGAAGCTT
This sequence comes from Marinococcus salis, assembly GCF_054971365.1. NCBI lineage: Bacteria > Bacillati > Bacillota > Bacilli > Caryophanales > Bacillaceae > Marinococcus > Marinococcus salis. Next base: position 85,417 of record NZ_JBQOJB010000004.1, read on the forward strand.
CCATCGACCGCTGCTGGATAAGTGCTTCAACGGCAGGCAATTTTTCCAGTGCTTCGTCAGTCTCCCGGGAGCTGCCTTTACGGTAAGCCCCGATTCGTATGAGATCCTCCGCCTCCCGGTACGCCGCAAGCCAGCTCTTCACTTTGGAAGCTGCCTGCTGATGGGTTTCATTTGTAATTTCTGACATTACCCGGCTCACGCTTTGAAGCACATCGATGGCCGGAAAGTGATTTTTATTGGCAAGCGACCGTTCAAGAACAAAGTGGCCGTCAAGAATACCGCGTACGGCATCAGCAATCGGTTCATTCATGTCATCTCCGTCCACAAGCACGGTATAAAAAGCAGTGATTGAACCTTCTTTGCTTGTACCCGTCCGTTCAAGCAATCCCGGCAGGAGGGCAAATACCGACGGCGGATATCCTTTGGTCGTCGGGGGTTCACCGATCGCGAGCCCGATTTCCCTTCTGGCCATCGCAAACCGGGTAATGGAATCCATCATGAAATTGACTTTTTTTCCTTTAGAGCGGAAATATTCTGCGATAGCTGTAGCTGTATACGCGCCCTGAATCCGCATGGAAGCGGGCTGGTCCGAGGTCGCTACCACCAGTACTGATTTAGCCATGCCTTCTTCCCCGAGATCGCGTTCGATAAAGTCGCGCACTTCACGACCGCGCTCCCCGATAAGAGCGATGATGTTGATGTCGGCTTCCGTGTAGCGCGTGATCATCGAAAGCAGCGTGCTTTTGCCAACACCGCTTCCGGCAAAAATACCTATGCGCTGCCCTTCCCCCATCGTAAGCAGGCTGTCGATTACTCTCACACCGGTCGGCATGATATTTTTGATTCTTGGACGGTCAAGCGGTGCCGGCGGCGCTGCCTCCGAAGAAACACTGACCAGTCCTTCCGGAAGCTCCTGATGATCAATCGGTTCTCCCATTCCGTTTAATACACGTCCGATAAGCCCTGCCCCGGCCTTAATCTTCAGCGGTTTGCCGGTGGCTTCTACTGTGCAGCCCGGGCTGATGTTTTTTAATGACTCCAGCGGCATCAGCAGCACATACTCCTGGCGAAAGCCAACCACCTCAGCAGCTGTGGAGGTGTCACTTCCGACGCCGTATATGTAACAGATGTCCCCGACGTTTGTTTTGGGGCCGCGTGACTCCACCATTAAGCCAATCACCCGTTCTACACTTCCGTAGGACCGGTACAAAGACATCTGTTTGACCTGGGCTGCTGCATGCTCTGCCCTCATACCGGCATACCTTCTTTAACAACAGCCTGCAGCTGTTTTTTTAATTCCTGAAGCTGGGTCTCCAGGGAAACGTCGATTTTTCCGAAGTCTGTTTCGAGTACACACTGGCTTTGTCTCATCTGCGCATCAGGGTAAATGGTTACCTTCTGTTCGCTCCCTGCCGCACTCTGCAGCTCTTCTTTATACATTCGTACCTCTTCGTACTCCCCGGCACTTACAAGCACACGGATATGGCCCTGTTCCCGCAGTGCGCTTACCGCGGTCGAAAGCTGCATCCGCCAGTGCTCATCCGGCAGCCATTCCGGACCAAGCATTTTTTCGAGTGCCTGCACGGCTATATCAATTACTGTCGGTTCAGCTTCATTCAAGCGTTCATGAAAGGCCTGCTCAGCGGATTCTATGATCCGACCAGCGTGAGAAATTTGTTGCTGCCACGCTTCGAGCCCTTCCTGTTTTCCGCTCTCAAACCCTTCCGCGTATCCTTGTTGTTTTGCCTCTTCGGCCCAGGCGGCAATGCGGGCCTGGGAATCGTTTTCTTCCTGCCTGATTTTTTCCTGGGTTTCTTTCCAGGCCTGCTCGGCCTGCTGCTGCAGCCGGCCGGCCTGATCCTTTAACTGTTCCGCCTGCCGCTGCTGAAGAAGATGTTCGTCTGCCTGCGGCGGCACTTCCTGATACACAATTTTTCTTGGAGCAATGGTTCTGTGTCCGGCGCTTACGTGAGTGCGAAATACGTTAGACAATGACATCATCTCCCCCGCCGCGGGCAATCACAATTTCGCCCGTTTCTTCGAGTCTCCGGATTATACCGACTATTCTCGACTGAGCTTCCTCTACATCACGCAGCCGCACCGGCCCCATAAATTCCATTTCCTCCTGGAACGTTTCGGCCATCCGCTGGGACATGTTCTGGAAGACAACTTCTTTAACCTGTTCGCTTGCCACTTTGAGGGCGAGCTGAAGATCTTCATTATTAACGTCCCGTACCACACGCTGTATGGAACGGTTATCAAGAGCCACCACGTCTTCAAATACGAACATGCGCTTTTTGATTTCTTCAGCCAGCTCCGGGTCTTCCTGTTCCAGGGATTCGAGAATGATTTTTTCCGTGCTCCGGTCCACTCCGTTCAGCACCTCTACCACCGATTCAATGCCGCCTGCCTCGGTATAGTCCTGGGTAACAGATGTGGAAAGCTTCTGTTCAAGCACTGCTTCCACCTCGCTTACAATCTCCGGCGAGGTCCGGTCCATTTTTGCAATACGCCGGGCCACATCGGTCTGCTGCGTTTCAGGAAGCTCTGACAAAATCTGCCCGGCCTGGCCCGGCTCCAAATACGAAAGCACCAGGGCGATCGTCTGTGGGTGCTCGTTTTGAATGAAGTTCAGCACCTGGGCCGGCTCAGCTTTGCGGGCGAAGTCAAATGGCTTTACTTGCAGCGACGATGTGAGGCGGTTAATCATGTGCATTGCTTCCTCTTCCCCGAGCGCTTTTTCAAGAACGCTTTTAGCGTAGCCAATGCCTCCCTGGGAAATGTAATCCTGCGCAATGGCTATTTGGTGGAATTCATTCATTACTTCTTCTTTTTTCGAGCTTTCCACTTTTCGGACATTGGCAATTTCAAGCGTCAGCTTTTCAATTTCTTCCTCGCGCAAATGCTTGTATACTTCGGCTGAAACGTCCGGACCCAGTGAGATCAGCAGCACAGCCGCTTTTTGCTTTCCCGTCAGCGTTTCTTTTCTCTTTTGCAATTGCTGCTCCCCCTTTTAATCATCGGACAGCCAAGAACGAAGCAGCTTTGAAAATTCTTCCGGCTTTTCTTTTGCTAGCTTCTCGAGCTGGTTTCGTTTCATTTCTTCCTCGGTCATTTCCCGGCTGGTTCCAAGATCCGGTACCTCGTGCTGTTCAAATTCTGCTGCCTGGAAGGTTTCCTCTTTGGTTTCCACTGGTTTTTTCCGCCGGATGAGCCATACTGCCAGCAGAATAAGGCCCACAGCTCCAACTGCCATCGCTGCGTAAGCCCACCACGGCAGGCCGCCAGCTTCCTGGTCGACTTCTTCAGCACCGAGGAACGTCTGGGAGGAAATAGATACTTTTTCTTCTACATCCATTTCTTCACCTTCTGCTTCAAGATATTCTTTATCAATGCTCGTACTGATGACTGTCTCAAGCATGGCCTGCATGTTGTCCATTGTTTCTGCTTCTAAAGAGTTCGGGTCTTCCGGGTCCGGCGGTTCCACCATCACTTGAATGCCAAGGTCGCGAAGCTTGTACGGACTTTCCTGAATCTCTTTATGTATACGGTTCACTTCGTAATTGATTCGTTCTTCCGTCCGCTCCGAGTCACCGGCTGCTTCTGTACCCGCCGGATAGTTGGCTACATCTTCCTCTCCGGCGCCTGCTTCACCCTCCTCGAGCGGATCAACGCCTTCATAAGCTTCAGCAATTTCTTCTGCGCTGACTGCAATGCCTTCCATCGTTTCTTCATCCACCGGCTCAACGAGGTCTTCTTCCCGGTTTTCTTTCGTAAAGTCGATGTCTGTCGTTACCGAGACCATGACTTTGTTCTGTCCAGCCACCGTGCCGAGCATCTGCTGGACTTCACGGCGGATGTCTTTTTCGATATCCTGCTGTACCGCACGCTGATCCTCGTATTGATCCATAGCGGACCCGGAAGAACCATTCTCTTCATATGTATAATAGTTCATGCTTGTATCGCTGATATCGATATTTTCCACCGGCAGATCAGGCACGCTCTTGGACACCAGGTTGTACAGAGTCTTCACCTGCTCCTGGTCCAGCTCCCCTGCTCCACTCAAATCGACCGTCACCGAGGCGGTGGCTGCTTCGGCTTCTTCGGCCACCCACGTGGCTTCCTCCGGCATATTAATCATTACATCGGTGCTTTCCACTGCGTCCATGTTGGAAATTAATGCTTCAAGCTCAGTCTGTAGTGCTGCCCGTTCCATGACAGAGAATTCATTGTCCGTCATTCCGAAGCCGGTCTGGTCTTCAATAAAGCTGTAGTCGATCGCTCCGTCCTGTGGCAGCCCCTCGGCAGCCAGGTCCACCTTCAACGCATCCACCTGATCCTTTGGCACGCTAATTGTGGTTCCTTCATTCGAAATTTCATACTTTACTCCGCGGGTGTCCAGCGTCTCTTTAATGCTTCCTGCTGTTTCCGGTGCCAGATCGGTGTAAAGAGGCTCAAAGTTTGTCCGCGAAAACAGCAGTATGCTTATGAGGAGAAAAAGAAAGATCGCCGTCGTACCAAAAATATATATTCTTTTTTGTTTTTTACTGCGGCTGCCCCAATACGTTTTCGCCTTTTGGCTGTACTCTTTCCATTTTTCTTTCATAATTTCGCTTCATACCTTCCTCTTTACGATTACACCTGCATCCGCATCATTTCTTTGTAGGCTTCCACCGCCTTATTTCTCACCTCTGTAGCCGTCTGCATGTAAATACTTCCTTTTTCTGCAGCAATCATTACCTCGTGCAGATTATCCGCCTCCCCGGTCACCAGTTTTTCCGTCATCCGGTCCGATTCAAGCTGGGCCTCGTTGACTTTGCTCATTGCTTCGCTCATTGCCTTTTGAAACGCATCGCCGGTTTCCTTAACTGTGGTCTGCCCTGCTTCGTTTGCTGCTCTCACTGCCGGAGCCTGTATGTTTGTGATTTCCATCCGTTCTCCTCCTTCCGTTATTAGTTTTTGCCGATTTCAAGTGCTTTCATCATCATGTTTTTATTAGCATTGAGGGCCGTGACGTTCGCTTCATACGAACGAGATGCCGAAGTCAGATCCGTCATTTCTTTTAAAGGATCCACATTCGGCATCTGCACGTAGCCTTCTTCGTTAGCATCAGGATGCTCCGGCTGGTAGACCTCGTCAAAGGGAGCGTCATCCACGCCTATTTCCGACACCCGTACGCCTCCCTGTTCGTTCAGTGCTTTCGTTAAATTCGCCTGAAAAGAATTATCCTGTTTGGGGCTCATAGAAACGGTTTTACGCTGATACGGCTGCCACTCGCCGTCGACGAGCCGGCCCCGGGTGGAATCGGCGTTTGCAAGGTTGGAGCTTACAACATCCATCCGCAGACGCTGCGCTGTTAAAGCCGAGCCTGAGGCTTGAATCCCATTAAAAATAGACATGCTTATGACCCTCCCCGGATAGCTGATTTAATGCCACCGAATTTCCCATTAATGCGGTCAATGATGGCGTTATAATGCAGTTGGTTTTCCGAAAGCTCGGTCATTTCTTTATCAATGTCTACGTTGTTTCCATTATTGTTGTAGGTGTTGCCCCGTTGCTCATATACGCTTGGAGTATTTTGAGTATTCTGAAAAGAAAAATGTTTTGCATTTGTCCGTACAGCTTCCATTTGACTGCTGCTTTCTTCTTTTAACATCTCCTGAAAGGAAACTTCCTTAGCTTTATAGTTTGGCGTGTCAATATTAGCGATATTATTGGTAATGGCTTTTTGCCTGAGCGCTGCTCCTTCTGCCCCTGCCTGTAATTTCTGCCATGTCCCGGACTGGAACAGTTCCATTTTCTCACCTCTGGCTTTTTTATTAATACTAAAGATTCACTCCATCATTTTTATATGAGCATTACTTCCTAAATTGTATAGAAAAAATGTACATTTGTCTAACCAATATCGCCTTTTTTGCATTTCAGTAACTTACGTCTAAGCATTTAAACCAATAATTAGTAGTTCTTTTATCCTCTTTGTGCTTTTTTCATTGTGTGTTTTGCGGTTTTTTCTTGCATAAATTGGTATTTATCTGAGACTTTTGCGTTTCAAAAACATAAAAAAAACGATCCCTCATTTGGGATCGTTAGTCATTCATCCATTAACCGTTATTTTTAATTTTTTCCAATTCATATAGGAACTTATTATTTAATACTTTAATATAGGTCCCTTTCATCCCAAGAGATCTCGATTCGATCACACCGGCGCTTTCAAGCTTACGCAGAGCGTTGACGATGACTGAACGGGTGATGCCGACACGATCGGCGATTTTACTCGCTACAAGCAGCCCTTCCTTGCCATCCAGTTCTTCGAAAATGTGCTCGACAGCTTCAAGCTCACTGTAGGAAAGAGAACTGATCGCCATCTGTACGACCGCTTTGCTTCTCGCTTCTTCTTCGATTTCCTGCGTTTTTTCATGAAGGATTTCCATGCCGACAACGGTTGCCCCGTATTCGGCAAGGATTAGATCATCATCATCAAACGTTTCGCTCAGCCGGGCCAAAACGAGCGTCCCAAGCCGCTGGCCGCCGCCGACAATCGGTACAATCGTTGTGAGGCCGGAAGCAAACAATTCGGCGCTTTCCTGCGGGAATGCCGTGTATTCGCTCTGCACATCCAGGTTCGGGGAGGTTTCATTAATGCTGAACAGTCCGGACGTATATTCCTGGGGAAACTGGCGCTCTTCTAATATCCGCTGCATTTTTTCATGTTCAATTTCCTGTTCGATCGAATAACCGAGAAGTTTTCCCCGTCTGCTGACGACAAACACGTTAGCTCCAATAATTTCCTGAAGGGTTTCGGCCATGTCTTTAAAATTGACATGGTCGCCCTGCGTTTTCTGTAACATTTCGTTAATTCTTCTGCTTCTTGTTAACAAATCCATGCTGATTCTCCTCCTGATTTATGCTACAAAATGTACCGGCTGACGTCCCGGTCCCTGGCGATCGTCGCCAGTTTATCGTTGACGTATTCCGGTGTAATGGTGATGGCATCCATGGTAATTTCCGGAGCCTCAAAGGACAGATCCTCGAGCAGCCGTTCAAGCAGCGTGTGGAGTCGTCTTGCACCAATATTTTCCGTCTGCTGATTGACCGCTTCCGCCAATTCTGCGATAGTTTCGACAGCTTCGTCTGTAAAGGTCACTTCGATGCCCTCTGTGCGGATGAGCGCCTGATACTGTTTGGTAAGGGCCTGGTCCGGCTCCCGCAGAATCCGGGCAAAATCTGCTGCCCCTAAGTTATCTAATTCGACACGCACCGGAAATCTTCCTTGCAGCTCAGGAATTAAATCGGAAGGCTTGGCCGTATGAAAAGCACCCGCAGCAATAAACAGCATATGGTCGGTACGAACCGGGCCGTACTTGGTATTGACAGTTGATCCTTCCACAATCGGCAGGATGTCCCGCTGGACGCCTTCGCGCGACACGTCCGCACTGCTGCTTTCTTTTTTGCCGGTCACTTTGTCGATTTCATCCAGGAATACAATTCCCAGCTGCTCCGCGCGGTAAACCGCCTCTGAACTGACTTCATCCATATCGATCATTTTCTGGGCTTCCTGCTCGGTAAGCACCTTACGTGCTTCGCGAACAGGGAGGGTGCGGTTGCTTGTTTTCTTTGGCATCATGTTTCCGAGCATCTCCTGCATATTCATGCCCATCTGCTCCATGCCGCCGCCCTGAAACATGTCACCAATCGAGCCGGACTGCTGTTCGACCTCGATGGTTACTTTGCGGTCCTCAAGCTCTCCCATTTCGAGCTGCTTCTGCAGCTGCCGGCGCTGCTCACGAAGATCGCTGTTGTCGGAGGTGTCCGTCTCCTCCTCTTCTTCGCTGTCATTATTTTGCTGAAAAAGCATCCCAAACGGATTGCCGGCATTGTTGTCCGCCTGCCGGTTTTTTCGTTTTCGCGGGGCAAGCAGCCGGACGATTTTTTTATTGGCTGCTTTTTCGGCCTTTTCCTGTACGGACGCCGCTTTTTCTTCCTTTACAATTCGGACGGCAACCTCCACCAGATCCCGGATCATTGACTCCACATCGCGGCCAACGTAGCCGACTTCCGTGAATTTTGTTGCTTCCACCTTCGAAAACGGAGCGCCAACAAGTTTAGCAATCCGGCGGGCAATTTCTGTTTTTCCTACGCCAGTGGGGCCGATCATCAGAATATTTTTAGGCGTTACTTCCTCTTGAAGCTGTTCTGGCAGCTTGCTTCTGCGATACCGGTTGCGAAGCGCTACGGCGACAGAACGCTTAGCTTCATTCTGGCCGATAATATATTGATCGAGCCGTTCTACAATTTGTTTGGGTGTCATCGAAATTTCCATTAATAAGCCCCCTTAGCGGACTATGTTTTAAGATTCCAAATCTTCGATAATGATTTCATGGTTGGTGAATACACAGATATCCGCTGCTGTCTCAAGTGAAGCTTTGGCCATTTCCCGGGCAGTCAAATGCGTCGCATGTTTTTTAAGGGCACGGCCGGCGCTGAGAGCATAGTTGCCACCGGAACCGATCGCAAGCATATCATCGTCAGGCTCAATCACTTCTCCAGTGCCTGCCACTAAAAGCATAGTGAATTTATCCATGACGATCAGCATCGCTTCAAGGCGCCGAAGTGTTTTATCGCTGCGCCAGTCCTTGGCAAGCTCGACCGCAGCCCGTTGCAGGTTACCGCTCCACTGCTCAAGCTTTTCTTCAAATAAATCAAACAGCGTAAATGCATCGGCTACCGATCCGGCGAAGCCGGCGAGCACTTTTCCGTTGTACAGCTTTCTTACTTTTCTTGCGGTATGCTTCATGACCACCTGCTGGCCGAGCGTTACCTGGCCGTCCCCGGCCATTGCTGCTTTGCCCCCGTGGTGGACAGCGTATATTGTTGTGGCGTGAAAGGATGGTTCCATTTGTTATTCACGCTTCCTTTCTGCTCTCGGATGCGCGTGCTGGTACACATCCTGGAGCCGTTCTTTAGTGACATGGGTATAAATCTGGGTGGTTGATAAATTGGCATGCCCGAGCAGGTCCTGCACTACACGGAGATCCGCCCCATGGTTGAGCAGGTGTGTCGCAAACGTGTGCCTCAAGTCATGAGGGGAAATACGCAGCGTACTCGATACCTTTTTCACCCGCTCGTTAATGACATGCCGAAAACCACGGTCCGTCAACGGACCGCCCCGGGCGTTCAAAAACAGCTGTCCGGCCGGGGCCTTGCTTTTGGCTGCGAGCTCCGGCCGCACATTCGTTTTATACAGCTCCACGGCTTCCTGGGCAAAGCTTCCTACCGGAACATATCTTTCCTTTCGGCCTTTACCTTTTACTAAAATCGTGCCGAGATAGTCATCGAGGTCATCAGCCTGAAGCTGCTGGCATTCGCTGATACGCATGCCCGTAGCATAAAGCAGCTCCATAATGGCTTTATCCCTGATATCAAGCGGCTTGCTCATATCAAAAGAAGCAAACAGCGATTCGATTTCTTCTTCATATAAAAAATGGGGCAGCGGCCGTTCTTTTTTTGGATGGCTTGCACCGATGAACGGATTTTGTTCAATATAATCTTCACGCTGCAAATAGCGGAAATAAGCACGCAGCGCTGAAATTTTCCGTGCTACTGTCGCCCTTGCGTATGAGTGGTCGTACATTTTGCTGTAGTAGAGACGGACAAGCGCCGGATCAACGTCCTCCACATGCTTCCACCCTTCCTGCTGCATAAATGTGTCAAATTCCATTAAGTCCTGCTCATAGGCGGTTTTGGTGTAGGAAGAAATATTCTTTTCCAGTTCCAGGTAGCGGAAAAATTCTTCTCGCCATGCTAATAACGGATTCATCAGCTTTTTTGCTCCTTTACGCTTTCTGCTTCCTTTGGCGGTTCTGTTGCCGCTTTATGAAGACAAAAGCTAGTAAATCGTATCACAAACCCCGGAGCCTAGCAATCATATTTCGACTTTTTTCATAAAATTCTGAATGGAAGCCAGAGCCCGTTCTGCGTAGTATTCATTGCGCTCCCGCTTGTTTTTGATTTTTTGCTCCGGTGCCGGCAGCAGGCCGAAGTTGGCATTCATCGGCTGAAAGTTCTTGGCCCCGGCCGTAGTAATATAGTGGCTCATAGCACCGATTACTGTTTCTTTCGGGAACGTGTCCGTTTCTTCGTGCAAATACTGCTTTGCTGCGTTCCATCCGGCTACAAGACCTGAAGCAGCTGATTCCACGTACCCTTCCACTCCGGTAATCTGGCCGGCAAAGAACAAATCGCTTCGCGCTTTCGTCTGATAGGTCGGGTTCAGGAAGTTCGGGGAATTCAAAAACGTGTTGCGGTGCATCACGCCGTAGCGGACAATATCAGCATTTTCTAGTCCCGGAATTAAACGGATCACTTCTTTTTGAGGTCCCCATTTCAAATGGGTCTGAAAGCCGACAATGTTAAACAGCGTGCCTTCCTGGTTGTCCTGGCGCAGCTGCACAACGGCATGCGGGCGTTCTCCTGTCTCCGGATGCTCCAGGCCTACCGGCTTCATTGGGCCAAACAGCAGCGTCTTTTTACCTCTGCGGGCAATTTCTTCGACCGGCATGCAGCCCTCAAAGAAGATATTTTTCTCAAATTCGCGCAGCGGCACGACTTCTGCTTCCACCAGCGCATCGTAAAAGCGGTCAAATTCCTCTTCTGTCATGGGACAGTTGATATACGCCGCTTCCCCTTTATCGTAACGTGATTTTACGTACGCTTTATCCATATCGATGCTGTCCGTTTCCACAATGGGAGCAGCTGCATCATAAAAGTACAGATGATCTTCGCCGGTCAGCTTAAAGATATCTTCGGAAAGCGACTCTGCCGTCAGCGGACCGGTGGCAATAATTGCCGGCTCATCCGGTATATGAGTCACTTCTTCCGATACTACTTCCACGAGCGGATGGTTTTTCACTTTGTCTGTTACGTTGGCGGCAAATTCGTGCCGGTCCACAGCGAGTGCCCCGCCTGCAGGCACCGATGCAGCGTCTGCCGCCTCAATAATTACGCTGTCCAGGTTCCTCATTTCTTCCTTTAATACGCCCACGGCATTAGTCAGATTGTTGGCCCTCAATGAGTTGCTGCAGACCAGCTCCGCAAATTTATCTGTATGATGCGCGGCTGTCTGTTTATTTGGTCGCATTTCGTGTAACTTGACTGGAACGCCCTGCCTGGCCAGTTGCCACGCCGCTTCGCTTCCTGCCAGTCCCGCTCCGACGATATGAACAGGTGTACGTTTCATGATAAAAACTCCTTTCCCTTTTGAAAGCGCAGGCAACTATTCCTGTCGGAAGCAGTCGGACCTGCGCTGTAATCAGTCATTTTTTAATTTGGTTCTTCCTTGTAATCACATTCCGAGCACTGTACGTGTACGCCTTTTTTCGTCTTTTTCTCCACAAGCATGCTTTCACATTTCGGACAAGGCCGGGCGATCGGTTTATCCCAGGAAACAAATTCACATTCCGGATAACGGTCGCAGCCGTAAAAGATCCGCCTTTTCTTACTTCGGCGTTCAACGACGTTTCCCTCTTTACATTTCGGGCATTTTACGCCGATATCCTTCACAATTGCTTTTGTGTTACGGCATTCCGGGAAGTTGGAGCAGGCCATGAATTTCCCGTAGCGTCCCATTTTATAGACCATTGGGTGACCGCACTGTTCACAGTCTTCCCCGGCCGGCTCATCTTTGATTTCGACTTCTTCCATTTCTTCTTCGGCCTTTTTCAGCCTTGGTTCGAATCCCTGGTAAAATTCATCGATAATCTCAATCCAATTTTGTTTGCCTTCTTCAATATAGTCAAGGTCGTTTTCCATCTTTGCGGTGAATTCCACATCGAGAATTTCAGGGAAAAATTCTTCCATTAGTTCCGTGACGATTTCACCGAGCTCAGTTGGCACGAAACGCTTTTCTTCAAGTGCTACGTAATTCCGGCGCTGCACGGTGTCGAGTGTCGGAGCATACGTTGACGGGCGCCCGATCCCCATTTCTTCCATCGTCCGCACGAGACGGGCTTCTGTATAGCGCGGAGGCGGCTGGGTGAAGTGCTGGTTTTCTTCCATGTCGGTCCGGGTGACCATCTGTCCTTCCTGAAGATCCGGAAGCATTTTATCCTCTTCTTTTTTCCCGTCATCCCGGCCTTCAACATATACTTTCATAAAGCCTGGAAACTTCACTTTCGACCCGGTCGCCCGGAACAGCACGCCTTCATTATCAAGATCCACCGACATTGTATCCATTACGGCCGGGGCCATTTCACTTGCCACCAGACGTTCCCAGATGAGTTTGTACAGCCGGTACTGGTCTCTTGAAAGTGAGCTTTTCACCTGCTTCGGCTCGTACATGATCGACGTCGGCCGTATCGCTTCGTGGGCGTCCTGGCTGTTGCTGTTTTTAGCAGCCTTTTGTTCTCCCTGGCGAACATATTCTTCCCCGTACTTCTCCGTAATAAATGTCCGGGCTTCTTCCTTTGCAGTTTGAGAAACCCTTGTCGAATCTGTCCGCATATAGGTAATCAAGCCGACAGTACCGGCCGGTTTACCTAAATCGATACCCTCATACAGCTGCTGGGCGACCATCATCGTCTTTTTCGCCCGGAAATTCAGCTTTCTCGCTGCTTCCTGCTGCAGGGAGGAAGTTGTGAACGGCTGCACTGGGTTTCGTTTACGTTCTTTTCTTGTGACTTTGGTTACTTCAAACTGCTCGCCTTTCATTTTTTGAAACACACCGTCGACGTCTTCCCGGGAAGACAGCGCCTGCTTTTCCTTCGCAGTGCCGTAAAATTTCGCTTCAAATTCCGTGTCTCCATCCGAAAATGTTCCATTAATACTCCAGTATTCTTCCGGAATAAACGCCTTGATTTCTTTTTCCCGGTCAATAATCATTTTCACGGCAATCGATTGCACCCGGCCGGCACTCAGTCCTTTTTTCACTTTCTTCCATAGTAATGGGCTGATGTTGTAGCCGACGAGCCGGTCGAGTATCCGGCGGGCCTGCTGGGCGTCCACCAGATCCATGTTGATGGAACGAGGGTGCTTGAACGCATCCTTTACCGCCGTTTTTGTAATTTCATTAAAAACGACCCGGCATTCCGAATCTTCATCAATATTTAAGCTGTGCGCCAAGTGCCAGGCGATGGCTTCGCCCTCTCTGTCAGGGTCGGCTGCGAGATATACTTTTTTCGCTTTCTTTGCAGCTGTTTTTAATTCCTTTAGTACCGGACCTTTCCCGCGTATCGTTATATATTTCGGGTCATAATTGTTCTCAGTGTCGACTCCCGTCTGGCTTTTTGGCAGGTCTCTTACGTGCCCCATTGAAGCTTTCACTGCATACTTTTTCCCTAAATACTTTTCGATTGTTTTTGCTTTTGCGGGAGATTCCACGATGACTAAATAGTCGGCCATTCCTCTTCTCCCCTTTGTCTCAATGAAATATTACCATTATTAACGCGAATAAATTATCATGTCAAATCGCGATACTTTTATGTTCATGGCGTTCAGTGCCCTTTGTGCTTGAAATCACAATTATTCTTTCACAGTTTCCTGAACGTGTCTAGCATAACATACGGAAAATTTTAAATTTCGTTTCAATTCTCCAGCTGTTATGAGACACTGTCCGGCCTTCGGACAATGCTTAAATCTTCCGGCTGGAGCACCGGGAGCGCACCGTCATAAATCAGCTGGTTCGTACCGGAACTTTGTTTGGAAAAAACCGGTCCCGGCAGCGCACAGACATCACGGCCCTGCTCAAGCGCAAGCGACGCGGTGATGAGAGATCCGCTGTTTACATCTGCTTCCACAACAAATATTTTGTCACTCAGCCCGCTGATGATACGATTTCTCGCAGGAAAATGCCATTTTCGCGGAGGTCTGTCGGGTGCATATTCGCTTAGCAGCAGCCCTGAGGCTGCAATATTTTTCGCCAGGCCGAGGTGTTCTTTCGGATAAAGATGTCCAAAACCGGAGCCGAGCACTGCAATAACGGGGTATCCTGCTTTTAAAGCGTGCCTGTGAGCGTGTCCATCTACGCCTCTTGCAAGCCCGCTTACCACCTGCAGCTGCCCGGCCGCCTTTTCAGGCAGGAACGCTTCAACTGCTTTTTTACCGTAAGAGGTCATGCTCCGGGAGCCAACTACCGCGAGCCGGGGTGCTTCGCGCAACAGGCCTGTGTTCCCTTTCGTATAAAGTACCCACGGCGCATCGTATATTGATTTTAAGGACGAAGGATACCGGACGTCAAAATAGGTTATCCATCCGATTCCTTGCTCGCGGTACCACGAAAGCCGCCGTTGCACGGTAAGCTCACGTACGTATTGCCGCCATGCGATTAAATGTTCATTGTTTAATGGGAGAAGATGCGGCTGCTTAAAAGGGAGAAGTAATTCAGGATCGCACCGCATCAGCTCTGCTACATGCTTCCATTGGAATAGGGGGAATTCGTGAACAGCCAGAAGACGTTCATTAAAGGAGAGATTATGCATAGGGGTAGTCCTTTCATGGGAGGGTGGTGGCGCGTTAAAAGGGGGGATACGGGAAAGAGAAAACCTCCGCTGCCTCTTTGGGCAGCGGAGGGCGGTTGGTTTATACTTGTGGTTCGTGGGTGAGGCATTTTTCGTAGAGGCTGCGTTCTTTTAGAACGTTGATCATCGTATCGCCGATTTCTGCTGGGGTTGCAGCTACCTGCACGCCGCTTTCGTTTAACGTTTTGATTTTTTCCTCTGCGGTGCCTTTACCGCCGGAAATAATCGCGCCGGCGTGGCCCATCCGTTTTCCTGGAGGAGCTGTCGCACCGCCGATGAATCCGACAACCGGCTTGGTCATGTTCTGCTTAATCCATTCAGCTGCTTCTTCCTCAGCCGTGCCGCCGATTTCACCGATCATGATAACGGCTTCTGTATCCGGGTCGTCGTTAAAGGCCTGCAGCACATCGGTAAAGCTTGTACCATTTACCGGGTCGCCGCCGATGCCGACTGCTGTCGACTGGCCGACGCCTGCTTTAGTAAGCTGATCGACGGCTTCATACGTCAGCGTGCCCGAACGGGAAACAACACCTACGTGTCCCTTTTTATGAATGTAGCCCGGCATAATGCCGATTTTGCATTCGTCCGGGGTAATAACGCCCGGGCAGTTCGGGCCGACAAGGCGGGTGCGCTTGCCTTCCATAAAGCGTTTCACTTTAATCATGTCAAGAACCGGGATGCCTTCAGTGATGCAGATGGCAAGATCAAGATCTGCATCCACTGCTTCAATGATCGCGTCCGCTGCAAAAGCAGGCGGAACATAAATAACCGAAACGGTAGCGCCGGTTGCTTCTACTGCATCATCCAGCGTGTTGAAAACCGGTACGCCTTCAACTTCCGTGCCGCCTTTACCCGGCGTCACGCCGCCGACGATTTTTGTACCGTACTCTAACGCCTGTTGAGTGTGAAAGAGGCCGGTAGATCCTGTAATTCCTTGAACAACTACTTTTGTATCCTGATTAATATAAATGCTCATAGGTCGATGGTCCCTGCCTTTCTATTGAACTAACGAAACAATTTTTTGCGCACCGTCTGCCATAGAGTCCGCTGCTGTAATATTCAATCCGGATTTTTCCAGAATTTCTTTGCCTTTTTCTACGTTCGTTCCTTCCAAACGTACAACAAGCGGAATCTCTAATCCAGTCTGCTTCGTAGCTTCCACTACCCCGTCAGCGATGACGTCGCACTTCATGATTCCACCGAAGATGTTAACGTAAATGCCTTTCACCGCATCATCTTCAAGGATAATTTTAAATGCTTCTGTGACTTTTTCAGCGGTCGCACCGCCGCCGACATCCAGGAAGTTCGCCGGATCGCCGCTGTAGTGCTTAATAATATCCATCGTAGCCATCGCAAGACCGGCACCGTTGACCATGCAGCCGA
The DNA here is from genome assembly GCF_054971365.1 of Marinococcus salis. Taxonomy (NCBI): domain Bacteria; kingdom Bacillati; phylum Bacillota; class Bacilli; order Caryophanales; family Bacillaceae; genus Marinococcus; species Marinococcus salis. The sequence goes on from NZ_JBQOJB010000004.1 coordinate 101,310, forward strand.
TATTGCCATCAAGGGCAATGTAGCTTAAGTCATATTTGGAAGCTTCGATTTCCTTTGGATCCTCTTCATCGAGGTCCCGGTAATCAAGCACTTCCTTCTGGCGGTAAAGCGCGTTGGAATCGAAATTGAACTTCGCATCAAGCGCCATTACTTTTCCGTCTCCGGTCGTTACAAGCGGATTAATTTCAGCAATAGAGCAGTCGTTGTCGATAAACACCTTGGATAGGCCAAGCATAAACTTCACTGCCTCTTTCAGCAGGTCTGTCGGTATGTTCATATTAAATGCCATACGACGGGCCTGATAAGGCTGCATGCCGATAGCTGGGTCGATGTATTCACGGAAAATTTTCTCCGGATTCTCTTCAGCTACTTCTTCAATTTCTGTTCCGCCTTCTTCAGACCCCATCATCACAATGCGGGATGATACCCGGTCGAGCACAACACCTAAGTAGTATTCTTTCTTGATGTCGCTTCCCTCTTCGATGTAAAGACGTTTTACTTCTTTACCTTCCGGGCCAGTCTGGTGGGTAACCAGTGTTTTGCCAAGAATTTCATCTGCATATCTGCGGACGTCATCGAGGTTTTTAGCGAGTTTTACTCCACCGGCTTTCCCTCTTCCACCTGCGTGGATCTGGGCTTTTACCACTGTTACGTCCGAACCCAGTTCTTTTGCGGCTGCTTCTGCTTCGTCTACCGTAAATGCAACTTTTCCGTTAGGGACTGCTACTCCGTATTTACGAAGGAGCTCTTTTCCCTGGTACTCATGAATATTCATGCTTTTTCCCCCTCACCGTTACAATACGAATCCTTCTATCGACTGTGTAAGTGATTACAAAATCGAATCTGGTCAGAGCGAAAGGCTTCAAATCGCCTCGCTGCTTCCCACACATTCTTTATCGTATAGAAATTTAGAAAAAAATTCAACATTTCCATAAAAGTTTCTGCTGTGCGGATTAGTTTTCATTTTCTGCTGTTTTTTTATCCATCCGGTAAATAAAAGCAAAAATTTCCGCCACAACTTCGTACAGTTCTTCCGGAATCTCTTCGTTCCATTCAAGCTCATGCAGCATGTGTACAAGGCCAGCGTCTTTATGCACAGGCACGTTATGTTCAGCAGCCGCCTCGATAATTCTTTCCGCCGTCCAGCCCCGTCCTTTTGCTTTGACTGCCGGAGCCTGCGATGTACTCTGCTTATAGTTAAGCGCCACTGCCTTTTTCATCTTCCAGTTCTGGTTAGAATTCATATCCGAACATCAAACGCTCCTCTCGGCCGGGACTGCTGAGCACGCGGCTTCTCGGCCACCGCTTCTTCCTCATGCCACTGAAGCGACACCAGCTGATAGTTTAAAGAAGCCATTGCTGTTTTCAGCATGGGCTGCAGAAGATGAAGCGTCCGTTCCGGATGCGGGTTTTCACTGCTGATGTTCACTGTTACATTTCGTTTATAAATCTGTACGTCGGCAATTAAAACGCCGAGACGGTCCATCTCAAGTTGAAATAAGATGTGGCATGTATCAGGATCGAGCTTTCCGTCTTCCGTGCGCTTCCCTTCCCAGTGAACGACAGCATCCGAAAGCATTTCCCCCCACTTCGCCGGAAGATGGGAGAGCTGCTGCAGCCAGGCCTCCTGGTCAGCCTGCTGCAGCAGCTGCTGGCCGGCAACATGAGCCACAGTTCGTTCATGCTGGGGAGAAAGTTCGTTTCTCGACATAATATGCGTCTGAGCCTGCTCCAAATGCCTGTAAGCAGCCTGCATCGCTTCCTTGCTTCCGCTTTCTGCCCACGCTGCCCAGCTGGTGCTGCCAACGTGGCTAGTCAGCCATTTCACCATCTGGGGCATGTGGTCGAGCACCGCACCTGCTTCGGGCACGAGCGGGTGCCATGCTTTCATCAGAGCCTGGACGTTCAGTTGCGAGGCGACGCCGGGCGCCTGCTGTACTGTTTGATGCATCTGGCCGGCGTCCTTAACCTGGGCCTGAAGCCAGTTTTCCATGGAGCCGCTGCTTCCAATACCCTGGCGGATATGCTGCAGAAATGCTTCAGCATTCAGAGGCGGCTGAAGGCCGGAAAATAACTGGTGAATCAGCTGTCGGGCCTGTCCATTTTTATCATTGGCGGCAACCGCGGCTGTCGCAGCGAACAGCTGTAATGGTTTTGTCGGGGCTTCAAGGTTCCCTTTAAAACTTTCCGGGGTAAGAACAGCGTTTTTAAGAGACTGATGAAGGGCCTCCGCCGGCCTGTGCCTTTCAAGAAGGGCGGCCATATCCTCAGCGGGCGACGTGCCGTGCAGCACTTGATGGATGCTTTGAAAAATGGAAGTTTTTAAGGGGGCGCCTGCGGCAAGCATCCATTGAAGCGTCTGCATTCCCTGCTTGTTTACCGCTCCTTCACTCTTCAGCAGCTGAACGCTTTTCTGAAGCGTTTCCCTGGTTACAGGCAGCTGCATCTGTTCAAACATGCGGAATATGTATTGCTCTTGCTTTCCAGACGATAGGCCGAGCTGCTTCAGGAGAACCTGGCTCTTGTCCGCAGAAGTCTCGGCTGTCCCTCCAGCTGCCACCTGCCATATTTGCCGGCCATGTTCATTCTTCACCTGAAAATAGTATGATTTGCCGGTTTCAACCGGTGCCTCCAAAGAGGCGTGATACACCCGTCCGTTCACGGCAACCGCCGCCTGCTGGCCAGGATAAAGCTGTTTGACGGCACCTTTAATGATCTGGCCGGCTTTAATGTCTCCGTTTCCAGCTTGGCTTGTATGATTTCGAGCATATGCGGACGGCAGTGACAGCTTCATCAATTTTCTCTCCTTTTACGGGCGGTGGAATCCGGCCACCGGCTGAAACGAGTACCGGTGAATGGCGCATCCTCCCAGACGCTTCAGGCCGTCCAGGTGATTCCGGGTACCATAGCCCTTATTGCTGGCAAAATCGTAATCCGGATAGAGCGTATGGTAATACTGCATGTAACGGTCCCTTTCCACCTTCGCCAGAATGGAAGCAGCCGCAATCGACACGCTCCGGCTGTCGCCCTGTACCAGCGACTGCTGTTCAATATGCAGTGGAAGGGCCATTGCATCTACAAGCAGGGCGTCTGGCGCAGGTTCAAGGTTTGCGACAGCCGTCCGCATTGCTTTTTTGGTTGCCTGATATATATTCAGGCGGTCGATTTCGTCCGCTTCGATATGTACTACACTCCAGGCAACGGCCGCCTCTTTAATCTTTGTTTCGAGCTCTTCCCTTTTTTTGGCGGAAAGCGTTTTGGAGTCATTTACCTCTATCAGGCTGAAATCTTCCGGCAGCACAACGGCAGCGGTAGTCACCGGCCCGGCGAGCGGACCGCGTCCGACTTCATCCACTCCAGCTACCGTTTGAAAACCCCGGCTCCAATATTCCTGTTCAAACGAAAGCCGGCGATAAAAGTCTTCGTACTTTTCCCGCTGCTGCTTCTGCCGCCTGGCGTACCGCTGCAGTTCCTTCTGGACGCCGGCCCGGGAGTCCTCCTTCCAGGCCTCCAGAAGTCCCGCATCCGGCTTTTCGTTTGTTTGCAAATACTCCTTCACAGCTGTTATCGTCCATTTCTCCAACATTTTCACCTCTGCTGCTCAATTATTCGCTTGCTTCATCATACGGGCGCTCGAGACTGATCCGGCCGAGCAGTCCACCGCGAAACTCGCGCACGACCATTTCACCTGCTTTTTCATAATCAATTTCCGCTCCTGCAAGAAGCGCCCCCCGCTTGCGGCCGATATCTTCAAACCATTCAAGCGACGTCTCCCTGGGCTTATCCTCGAGGCCGAAACGCTGAAGCAGCTTTTCAGGGTAATACTCCTGGCAGATGCCGATAATAAAATAAGCAATGTCCTGCAGGTCCAGAAGTTCATCTTTGATGGCCCCCGTCGCTGCAAGACGTTCACCGACATAGGGATCTTCAAACTTTGGCCAAAGAATCCCCGGGGTGTCGAGCAGGTCCATCTCCTTGCCCATCTTCAGCCACTGCTGATTTTTCGTAATTCCGGGACGATCGCCAATTTTAGCTGTTTTTTTGCCGATCCACTGATTGATCAGCGTTGATTTCCCGACATTGGGGATACCAATAATCATGGCCCGGATGGCACGCGGTTTAATGCCTTTTCTTTTCCACCTGGCCTGAAGACGCTCCGTCTGCTGAAGCGCTGCTTCTTTAATTACGTGCAGACCTTTCTTATGCTTAGAATCCACGTCCACCGCCTCAATACCTTGATCGCGGTAATACTGCTTCCATTCTTCTGTCACTTTCGGGTCAGCCAGGTCCGCCTTGGTTAATACAATGACCGACGGCTTGTCCTGAATAATCGTTTCAAGCAGTGGATTCCTGGAGGAGCGGGGGATTCTTGCATCAGCAAGCTCAATCACCACGTCCACCTGTTTTAATTTGCTCTGCACTTCTTTTTGTGCTTTATCCATATGTCCCGGATACCATTGAATGTCCATATTTCAGCCTCCTTTCAAATTAAAATGAGGACGTCCACATATGGTTGAGCGGCCAGAATGTGAGGACCGCTTCTCCCACAATCTCTTCTTCCTCCACCAGTCCGATGGCCCTCGAGTCATAGCTGTTCGGGCGGTTATCCCCCATCACAAACACTTCTCCCTCGGGGATACGGCTCCGGCCTGTTTTTTCCTTCAGCGTAAAGTCAGTCGTCGCCGGGAGCGGTCCAGCTGCCAGGGTTTTTTTATCGAGAAAAGGCTCGTCCATCTGCTCTCCGTTAATAAAAAGCTTATCATTCCTATATTCAAGCGTATCTCCCGGCAGCCCGATGATTCGTTTAATGTAATCATCTTTATCATTTGCATGGAAAACGACCACATCAAAACGATCCCATTCGTGCAGCCATTTGCTTGTTTTGTTCAACAGCATCCGGTCTTCATCATGAATGGTAGGCTCCATTGATTCGCCTTTCACAACGACTGGAGCTACAAACAGCCAGCGGGCTGCGAGTGCAATAAGTAATGCGATCATAATTACTGTCAGAAGATGCAGCCAATTGATGGGATAGCGGCGTTCATTCATGCGGTCGATTCCTTTCTTTATATAGTTTAGCCGTATGAAAAAAGCTGCAGACGGAATACTCCGCTGCAGCTTTTTTTCCTGTGTCTTATCGAAGTTCTTTAATACGCGCAGCTTTTCCACGCAGGTTACGGAGATAGTACAATCTAGCTTGACGTACTTTACCGCGGCGTTTCACTTCAATCTTGTCGATTCTTGGGGAATGAAGCGGAAGAGTTCTCTCTACGCCAATTCCGTAAGAAACTTTACGCACGGTGAAAGACTCGCTGATGCCTCCGCCGCGACGTTTGATAACGACGCCCTGAAACACCTGTACACGTTCACGGGAGCCCTCGACAACTTTCAAGTGCACTGCTACAGTGTCACCTGGGCGAAAGTCCGGGAGATCCGATTTTAACTGTTCTTTCGTTATGTCGCGAATAAGTTGTTGCATTTGTATTCGCCTCCTTCTCTCGCATGCTCTTGTCCACGATGAAAACAGCGGAGCACCGTAATTGATGACTATTTAGTCACAAAATGAATCATAGCACATTCCACCAGCGGAATCAACCGCCGGATTTACGTCTAATCGGTATATTTTTCCCAAAGATCCGGCCGGCGTTCCTTTGTTCTCCTGATCGCCTCGTTTTGCCGCCATTCAGCAATTTTCCCGTGATCACCGGACAGTAGAATGTCCGGCACCGTCATCCCGCGGAAATCCGCGGGACGGGTGTACTGCGGATATTCCAGAAGGCCGTTTTCAAATGAATCCGTATGGGCGGACTGTTCATTGCCGAGCACCCCGGGCAAAAGGCGCGTGATGCTGTCTGCCATAACCATGGCACCGAGCTCGCCGCCGGTCATCACAAAATCCCCTATCGAGTATTCGTCCGTAATCAGATGCTCCCTTATCCGTTCATCATAGCCTTCATAATGCCCGCAGATGAACATCAGCCGCTCTTCGCCGGCAAGCTCCCGGGCGTCCTCCTGCTTGAACGGCTTTCCCTGCGGGCAGAGAAGAATTACACGGTCCGGGAGAGCTTCGCCCTGATTTTTTACCTGATCGGCAGCGTCGAACACCGGCTGCGGCTTTAACACCAGGCCTGCGCCTCCGCCGTACGGGTAATCATCGACCTTATTATGCTTATCCTCTGTATAATCCCGGATGTCATGAGTATGAAAGGACACGTGTTCTCTTTCAGCGGCCCGGGCAAGAATAGAGTGATTGAACACACTTTCAAACATCCCCGGAAACAGAGTTAAAAAATCCATTCTCATTCCGGCAGCATTCCTTTCATTATTCGTACGGTGATACGTTTTTTAGCCACGTCCACGTGCTGAACGACTTCTTCGATATACGGAAGCAGAATGTCCTGCCGGCCTTCTGCCGGTTCCACGACCCATACATCATTTGCTCCCGGAGTGAGGATTTCTTTTACATAGCCGAGATGGCTGCCTTCTTCCGTGTAAACGTCTGCGTCAATAATTTCATGAAAATAAAATTCTTCTTCCTTGAGCGGGGCCAGCGCCGTTTCCGGCACAGAAAGAGCAGCGTTTTTCATCCAGTCTACATCGTCAATGGAGTTGTACCCTTCAAAGGTAAGCAGGATAAACTGTTTATGCGGACGGGAGCTTTTAATAACCAGCGGTTCATAGCCGGTTTCCGCCCCATTATTTTCCACATATATCTCCTGCCCCGGCTGAAACCGTTCCTCTTCAAAGTCGCTGACAGATTTCACCCTGACTTCTCCCCGCACCCCGTGGGTATTCACAATCGTACCTACATTAAACCATTCCATTTTCGTCACTCGCTTTGTGTTTTGATCTGATTTCTTTTACAATGCCTTCTTCCACAACAATGGTGCCCCAGTGCTCGCCTTCATGCCACTGGCTTCCCACTTCGATGTCAAACATCACTTCCGTAGTGCCAAAGGACAGCTCCGATCCGATCGAAAGGTGCTCGAGCTGATTCTGCAGAAAATACAGCTGCTGCAGCTCTTCTTTGCGCTTTTCAATTTCTTTGTTGAATTTGTCCATAGCCGACCAGCGCCCATTTTCTGTCTCCCGCTCCTTATTCTGCTTTTGCTTTTGAAAGCGGAGCTGTTCCGTTTCTTCCTGGAGCCGGGACTTCTGCTGTTCGTATTTTTCCTGCAGCTCTTCCTTTAATGTTTGCGTCAGAATGTGGTGAACATTCATTTTCTTTATTACACGCACTGTATCACCTCTTCTAAGGCCCCGAAGCGGCAGCTTATTTTTGGTCGTTTAACAGGGTAAGGCGGACCTTTTTCCCTTCAGCTGAGGCCTTCGCCTGCAGCAGCGTCCTTATTGCTTGAATTGTTTTTCCCTGCCGGCCGATGACTTTCCCTGCATCTTCCGGGTGGACCCTTACTTCAATAAGCGTCCGCCCGTTCTCTTCTGAGGCTGTCATACTTATATCATCGGGATAATCCACGATCCGCTCGAGTATTATGTAGGCAAAAGATTTCATCCACTCATCCTTTCCTGATATGTATTATTTTATCATAAACGGGCGGTTTCCGGCGCATTTCTGCCGGCTGGCTGCCAGCATAAAAAAAGACCGCCTGCCCCGCTCACTTCATAAGGAAATGGCGAATCCAGACGATCCTTTTACATCATTACTTTGCGTGCTTTTCGTTGTGAAGACGGGTCATAAGACCTTCCTGCGAAAACAGGTTACGAACAGTATCCGATGGTTTAGCACCGTCGAGCATCCACTTAAGAGCTTTCTCTTCGTTCACGTGGAACTCGGCAGGATTAGTCAGCGGGTTGTACGTACCGATTTCTTCGATAAAACGTCCATCACGTGGAGCCCGGGAGTCCGCTACTACCAAACGGTAGAAAGGACGCTTGTTCGAGCCCATGCGCTTTAATCTAATGCGCGTTGCCATATGCAAACACCTCCATTTTTTTCTCACATTTGCTTATTATAATAGCTTCTTTACGAGCTGTAAAGTGTTTTTCCTTGCCATATAAAATTTTTACATAAACGGCAGAGAAAAATTGCCCTTTTTCTTGCCTTTTTGCTGTGAAGTCATCTGTTTCATCATTTTTTTCATATCTTCAAACTGCTTGAGCAGCCGGTTCACGTCCTGGATGGTTGTGCCGCTTCCTTTAGCAATCCGGCGCTTGCGGCTTGCGTTCATTAGGGACGGCTGCTGGCGTTCCTGTTTGGTCATTGAACGCACGATCGCTTCCACCCGCGTAATCTGGTTGTCATCCATCTGTACGTTTTTAAGGCCTTTCATTTTGCCGGCCCCCGGGATCATGCTCATAATATCTTCCATCGATCCCATGTTACGCACCTGGCCGAGCTGTTCCAGGAAGTCGTCAAACGTCAGGTCCTGCGAACGCATTTTCTTTTCAAGCTCTTTGGCTTTGTCTTCATCCACATTGGTTTGTGCTTTTTCAATCAGGGAAAGCATGTCTCCCATGCCGAGAATCCTTGAAGCCATGCGTTCCGGGTGAAATGGCTCAATGGCGTCAATCTTCTCGCCAGTACCGGCAAATTTGATCGGTTTATCCGTCACCGACTTCACCGACAGCGCCGCCCCGCCGCGGGTATCCCCGTCAAGCTTCGTCAACGTAACGCCGGTGATGCCGAGCTGTTCATTAAAGCTTTCTGCAACGTTAACTGCATCCTGGCCGGTCATCGAATCTACGACAAGCATAATTTCATCGGGGTTGACTGCTTCTTTCATGCGCTGCAGCTCATCCATTAACGAATCATCCACGTGCAGACGCCCCGCCGTATCAATAAACAGATAGTCGTAGTGCTCTTCTTTGGCTTTGGCAAGCGACTGTTTAGCGATATCAACCGGATCCGCTTCGGTTCCAAGAGAGAAAACCGGCATGTTTAACTGCCGGCCGAGTGTTTCTAACTGGTCGATCGCAGCCGGCCGGTAAACGTCGGCGGCAGCCATTAAGGGCTGGCGGTTTTTGTTTTTGCGTAAATAATTTGCAATTTTTGCAGAAGTCGTCGTTTTCCCGGCGCCCTGCAGACCAACCATCATTACTACCGTCGGCCCTTTAGCCGCCTTTGCTATTTCAGCCTGTTCGCCGCCCATCAGCTGCGTCAGCTCTTCATTAACGACCTTGACCACCTGCTGGCCCGGCGTTAAGCTCTTCATCACTTCCTGGCCGGTAGCACGGTCTTTCACACTGTTAACGAACTGTTTTACCACCTTGTAGTTGACGTCCGCTTCAAGCAGCGCAAGCCGTACTTCACGCATCATTGCCTTAACGTCTTCATCCGTGACTTTCCCACGGCTTTTCATATGGTCAAACGTGGACTGGAGACGTTCGCCTAATCCTTCAAATGCCATTACGAAACCCCTTCCTCTTCTAATTTTTCCAGTGTATCTATCAATTCAAGCAGCTGTGTTTTCCGGCTGTCATCAGAAGCAAGCGTTTTTAACTGCTCGAATAATGCCAGACGCTCCTGGTATTTTTTATATAGGCCAAGCTTTTCTTCGTACTCTTCAAGCATTGCTTCCGTGCGCCGGATATTGTCGTAAACAGCCTGGCGGCTGACGTTAAATTCCTCCGAAATTTCGCCCAGCGAAAAGTCGTCTAAATAATATCTTTCCAAATAGAGCCGCTGCTTGTTCGTCAGCAGCGGCTGGTAAAAATCAAACAGCGAATTCATGCGAACGGTTTTTTCGAGCATGCAGACCACCTCTGGCGTTAAGTGCAATTACTTTACAGTTCATCTTACGAATCACAGCAGTTCTTGTCAAGAAATTGCCTGGCACGGAAACTATCTGTCTTCCGCATCCGCCGGTGCCTGTTCAATCATATCCTTAAACAGTCCATAAACGAAATCTTCCGCTTCAAATGGCTGGAGGTCGTCGAGTTTTTCTCCGAGTCCGACCATTTTTACCGGAATGTTTAATTCATTGCGGATCGCCATCACGATACCACCTTTGGCAGTACCATCAAGCTTCGTTAATATAATGCCCGAAACCTCTGTCGCTTCCCGGAAGGTTTTGGCCTGACTCATCGCGTTCTGCCCTGTTGTAGCATCCAGTACGAGCAGCACTTCGTGAGGCGCCTCGGGAATTTCCCGCGTAATTACCCGCTTTACTTTCGCAAGTTCATTCATTAAATTGACTTTATTCTGCAAACGGCCCGCTGTATCACAGAGAAGCACGTCTGCCTGCCTTGATTTCGCCGACTTGATCGCATCATAAATGACAGCCGCCGGGTCACTTCCGGCCTGCTGCTTGATAACGTCTACGCCGGCGCGCTCTCCCCAGCCTTCCAGCTGTTCAATCGCTCCGGCACGAAACGTGTCTCCTGCGGCTAGTACGACCTTCTTTCCTTCTGCTTTCATCTGGTGGGCCATTTTCCCAATTGTTGTCGTTTTCCCAACGCCGTTCACACCTACAAAAAGCATGACGGTCATTCCGTCCGGATTCATGTTCAGTTTAGAGTCTTCGCCAGTCCGGTCCAGTTTTTCCGCCATTTTTTCAGTAATCAGCGGAGTAAGTTTTTCTGTAGTGCGTATATTTTTTAAAAGCGATTCATTTCGCAGCTCGTCGATGATTTCCATCACCGTTTCCACTCCAACGTCTGAGCTGATCAAAATTTCTTCGAGTTCTTCAAAGAAATCTTCATTTACTTCGCGGTACTGGGCGAACAATTCGTTCATTGCTTCGGAAAATGACGATCTCGTTTTCGCCAGTCCTTCACGGAACCGGCTGGAAAGCGAGGCGCGTCGTTCTTCCTGCTGTCCCTGCTCATTTTCCCCTGATTCTTTTGCTCCCTGCTTCGCTTCTTCTTCCGCCGCTTCTCCGGCCATTCGTTTTTTTAATCGCTGAAAAAGACTCATGCTTTTCACTCCTTACACTTCCAGTAGTTCATCCGCTTCTTCCAAACGGACAGAGACCATTTTTGACACTCCGGATTCTTCCATCGTAATTCCATAGAGAACATCGGCTTCTTCCATTGTTGCTTTGCGATGGCTGATGACAATAAACTGAGTCGTTTCACTGAACGAGCGCAGATACTTCGCAAACCGTACGAGATTCGCTTCATCAAGTGCGGCTTCTACTTCATCGAGCACACAGAACGGAGCCGGCTTCACTTTAATAATGGCAAACAGCAGAGCTATAGCCGTCAAGGCCTTCTCCCCGCCTGAAAGCAGGGATAAGTGCTGTTTCTTTTTACCCGGCGGGCGGGCGGAAATATCCACTCCCGTATGAAGCAGGTTCTCCGGCTCCGTCAGCACCAGGTCTGCTTCTCCGCCGCCGAACAGCTTCACAAAGACGTGCTGAAATTCTGCACGGATGGCGTGGTACGTAGCTGCAAAACGCTCTGTCACCTCGGCGTCCATTTCATCGATCACATTCTGCAGCGACTCCCGCGCCTCCATCAGGTCCTCCTGCTGGCTGTTTAAAAAGCGGTGGCGTTCTGTGACCCGCTCGCATTCATCAATCGCTCCGAGGTTGACAGTGCCAAGCTCTTCAATGCCGAGCTGGAGCAGGTGTACCTCATTTCTTGCCTGCTCCGCGCTTACAGCCAGCGTATGCTTTTGCTTCGCCCGTTCAAACGACAGTTCATATTCGGACTGCAGATAGGTGATTTTATTTTCCAGCGCCACGTCGAGGCGGTTCATGCGCACTGTCGTTTCGTGCAGGCGTTCCCGGCTCTCCTGATAACGGTCATTCTGGACGGAGGCTGTTGCTTCTATCTGTTCTGCATCCCGGGCCGTACGCGCCTTTTGATCGTTGATCCGTTCCTGGAGGCGCTCAATCTCAGCCTTGGCATTGCTGGCTTCTTTCACCAGTTGATCCCAGTCGTGCCCGCTGCGGTCATTATTCAAATGCTCTTCCCAGGAGACAGCCCGCTCTTTTCGTTCCGCCACCGCCTGTTCAAGCTCTTCTTTTTCTCTATGCAGCCGTTCTTTTTCTTTTTGTTGAGCGGATACATTCTCCCGCAGTGCCGCTGTCCGTACTTTCTCATCTGTTTCCTGCTCACGCAGCGACGCTTCTTCCTTATCCCGCTTTGAGTATTCCTGCTCGAGCTTGTCGATTGAGGATTTTAACTCCGAAAGGGTTTTTTCCACTCTCTTCCGGCTTCCTTCAAGCACCTGCAGCCGCTCTTCCAGACGTTTTTTCTCTTCTTCTAGCGACTCGTATTCCCGGTCAAACATACCAAGACGGGAATCAAGGCGGTCATGCTCCTGCTCGCTTTTGCGGCGCATCTCTTTTTTTTCCTCGAGCTGGCTGCTGTATTCGAGGGCTTTCTGCTGCTTTTCGCCGGCGGTTTCTTTCTGCTTTTTTGCAGCCTGTTTCGTCTGCTCCACTGTTTTTTCCCAGTCTGCAGTCTTTTTTTCTATGTCTGATAAATTGTCTTTTAACTCCCGAAGTTCACGCTGCTTTTCGAGAAGCGTTCCCTTATGATTCTGTGTTTTCCCCCCGCTCATCGAGCCTCCGGGGTTTACGACGTCCCCCTCGAGGGTAACGATACGAAGCTTATAGCTGCATGCTGCTGCCAGCCGGTTCGCCGTTTCCAGCTGGTCCACCACAAAAATGTGTCCGAGCAGCTGGTCGCGGATGTGCTCGTATCCCGGGCGCACCTGCACGAGCTCTCCGGCAGTGCCGATAAAACCGGAAAACGACCGGGCCTTGTCATAGCTGGCCCGGTCTGCCCGCCTCGGCCGCACTGTTTCAGAAGGAAGCAGGGTCGCCCGTCCCTTTTGGTGCCTGCGCAGAAACGCAATCGCTTCACGGGCATCCTTTTCGGTCCGGGTTACAATATGCTGTAGCGATGCCCCGAGAGCCGTTTCCATCGCCTCCACGTATGCCGCAGGCACATCGATCAGCTCTGCCACTGAACCGATAATGCCCGCAAGCTTCTGTTCCCGGGCTTTCAAAATTTCTTTAGCACCTTGATAATAGCCGGAGTATTCCTCCTGCATTTCTTCAAGCATCCGGATTTTTGATTTTTTTTCGTCCACGTACCGATACGCTTTATAGAGCTTATCTTCCTGTTCCTTCAATTTTTCTTCCAGGCGCTCTTCTTCGCTGCGCGCCGCTTCTGCATCCGCACGTGCATTTTCTGTTTGCTGCAAGAGCGATTCTTCTTCTTTTTTCCGTTTCTCCACGATCTGCCCGGAGCTCCGGCGTTCTTCAAGAAATGATTGGTTATCCTCTTTCAGCGCGTTCATGCGTCGTTCGAGGGAAGATTTCTGATCTGTCACATAACGAGTCTCGTTGCCAATAGAGGCCTGCTCATTCAGCCGGTCAATGTACTCACTTTTTTCTTCTTCAAGCTCCTTCCCATTCATTTCCTGGTAGGAGCGCAGCTGCTTTTGGACAGCCTGTAGAGAATTCATTGCGCTGTTGAGCGCTTCGTTCTCCTTTTCATACCGGTCTCTTTGTTCCCGGTAGGCGTTTGTAACCCCGCTCAGCTTCGTTTCGTCTTCTTCAAGCGCTTTTTTCTCCGCCTCCAGCTTTTCAGCCGCATGCTTTCCCTGCTCGTTGGAAAGATTACGATCCCCTTCGCGTTTTTCAAGGTTTCTGGCCGCTTTCACATAGCCGCTCTGCACCTGCTGGTGGAACCGGGCGAGCAGGGCTTCGAGCCTCCGGGCTTTCCGGGCAGCCGCTTCAGTCTCTTCTTTTTTCTGTTTCCAGCGATCATTGTTCTCTTTTTCCATTTTTTCTTCCTGCTGGGCTGTTTTCCACTCAGAGTGCAGTTCTTCAATTTCATGTACAAGTAGAGCTGATTCCAGGGATTCAAGCTCCTCCCGTTTTTCCAGATAATCTTTCGCAGCAGAGGCCTGGATTTGAAGCGGCTCCATCTGCTCGTTCAACTCATGCAGAATATCCTTTACCCGGTGCAGATTCGCCTCTGTGGATTCAAATTTCCGTTCGGCCTCCTGCTTGCGCTGCTTATATTTCAGTACGCCGGAGGCCTCCTCAAACATTGCGCGCCGCTCTTCCGGGCGGCTGTTTAACACTTCTTCGACCCGGCCCTGGCCAATAATTGAAAACGATTCTTTCCCCATGCCGGAATCCAAAAACAGGTCGATAATATCTTTACGACGGCATTTTGTCCGGTTCAGCAGATATTCACTTTCACCGGAACGGTACAGCCGGCGTGTCACGCTGATTTCACTGTATTCATACGGGAGGCCTCCACCCTCGTTATCAAGCACAAGCGTTACTTCCGCAATATTCAGCCCACGGCGCGTGTCACTTCCCGAAAAAATCACGTCTTCCATCCGGGCGCCCCGTAGGGAACGGGCCGACTGTTCCCCAAGCACCCAGCGGATGCTGTCGGAAATATTGCTTTTTCCGCTGCCGTTTGGTCCCACTACGGTCGTTATGCCGGGATTAAAGTCAATATGTAAACGGTCGGCAAACGATTTAAATCCTTTGATTTCTATTCGTTTCAGGAACAAAGGTATGCCCCCTCTTATTTTATAGTATGCTCCAAAAGCTTTAGCCACTGTGCTTCACTATTTATATTTTATCACACCACGCACACCGGCAGAACTCGATCTAAATCCCCCTTTGTCAAACGAAGGAAAAACCACTACAATAATAATAACGTTGTCATGAAAACACCGCGAGGGTTCTTATAAAGAAATGAACCGCAAGGGTTTAAACTGGACGGAGTGGAGGAGAAAAAAATCGCTATGAGTTTAGAACAAGCAAGCCGTGATAACCTGGATTATATGATTACCGACCTGCAGAAAAAACTACAGATCGTCAATGTCTCCGTAATGCAGCCGGAACATTTTGATGTCGATCAATACCATGAGATTAAAGAAATCTACGACATGGTAGATGCCAAAGATAATATAAGCGTCAGCGAAATGCAGGCCATCGTTTCTGAGCTCGGCCACCTGCGCAAGGGCTGAACCGCACATTTAAACAACCGCCAATTGCTGGCGGTTGTTTTTTTAATTCTTCTATTCACGGCGCTGCAGCTGTTCAAGCGTGGCCTGCGCTGCCCGCTGTTCCGCTTCTTTTTTTGATCTTCCGCGGCCGGTGCCGACGCGGGTTTCGTTTACCGAAACAGCAGAAGAAAATTCCCTGTTATGGGCCGGCCCCTGCTCATCGGTAATTTCATAGGAAATAACACCAAGGTTTTCTTTTTGAACAAATTCCTGCAGCTGACTTTTGTAATCAGCCGTAACGGAAAAAGCTCCTTCATCAAGCTTCGGAAACACGAAGCGTTCCAGAAACTGTTCGACGTTTGAAAGCCCCTGATCAAGATACATTGCACCAACAAACGACTCAAACACGTCTGCGAGCAGCGCCGGACGGGTACGGCCTCCGGTCATTTCTTCGCCTTTGCCCATCAGGACCACGTTCCCAAATTGCAATTCCTCGGCCAAGCTAGCTAGCGATGCTTCACATACCATTGCAGCGCGTAGTTTTGTCATATCGCCTTCCGTCATGGAAGGAAATTCGCGGAACAAATGGTTGGAAACCGCCAGCTCCAATACAGCATCGCCGAGAAATTCCAAACGTTCATTATCTTTTACGTGTTTCATTCGATGTTCATTCACATAGGAAGAATGGGTGAAAGCCTGCCTCAGCAGCTGTTCGTCTGCAAATGAAACCTGAAGCTCCCGGAGAATGGACTGCATGAGTTCATGCTGTCTGGTGGTAAATACTGCTTTCTCCCTGGACTGGTTTTTGGACGATGTAGGTTTTGGCACAAAAGGTCCTCCCTTAAACTAATTTCGGGGTATTACATAGAAAAGCCCAGCCCGCTTTCACAGGACGTGGGCTTGCTTTCTATTACTGCTTCTCTATGTAATTAATTACATCACCGACTGTTTGAATTTTTTCTGCTTCTTCATCAGAAATTTCCAGATCAAATTCATCTTCCAGCTCCATGACTAATTCGACTACATCGAGAGAGTCCGCGCCGAGGTCTTCCTTAAAGGTCGCGTCTTTATTTACGTTCGCTTCATCCACCCCGAGGTGGTCTGCTACGATTTTTTTTACACGTTCCAACGTATCTGCCATTCCATTCACCTCCTTCAAAGAATCGTTTCGGCTTCACCCCGTTCATTCCACTTCCTGCCGTGAATGAAACCGCTGTGTCACCGACATTTTATGGCATTACCATGCCGCCGTCAACATGAAGCGTCTGGCCAGTCATATATTTGGCGCTGTCTGAAGCCAGAAACAATACAGTATTGGCTACGTCTTCCGCATCCCCAAGCTTTTGCAACGGGATCTGCTGCATCATTTGCTCTTTAGTTCCTTCTTCAAGCTCCTCTGTCATTTCCGTCGAGATGAATCCGGGGGCGACAGCGTTCACGCGGATATTTCTTGAAGCAAGTTCACGGGCGAGCGTTTTCGTAAGTCCCACGACTCCAGCTTTTGATGCCGTGTAGTTTGCCTGGCCGGGGTTGCCGGTTGTACCAACGACAGAGGCCATATTGATGATTGTTCCGCCCCGTTTTTTCATCATCGGCCTAGCCGCGGCCCGGGACGTCAAAAATACACTCTTTAAATTCGTGTCGATTACGTCGTCCCACTCGTCTTCTTTCATGCGCATTAACAGGTTGTCTTTCGT
The DNA here is from genome assembly GCF_054971365.1 of Marinococcus salis. Lineage (NCBI taxonomy): Bacteria > Bacillati > Bacillota > Bacilli > Caryophanales > Bacillaceae > Marinococcus > Marinococcus salis. The sequence goes on from NZ_JBQOJB010000004.1 coordinate 117,900, forward strand.
AATACCGGCATTGTTTACAAGTACGTCGATACCGCCGAATTCCTCTGTTACTTGTTTAAGCATTTCTTTTACATCCGATTCGCTCGACACATCGGCCTGGATAACGAGCGTTTTCACCCCGTGCTTCCCGCACTGCGAAGCGGTATCCTCGGCTTTTTCCCGGCTGCCGGCATAGTTGATGGCAACGTTCGCCCCCTGAGCCGCAAAGCCGAGGGCAATGGCCCTGCCAATACCTCTCGAGGCACCCGTTACAAGCACGCTTTGTCCTTCAAAATTCATGACGATGCACTCCTTTTTTCGAGCCATTTGTCTAACGATGCTTCGTCCTGCACTGCATGTACATCCAGGCCGCGGCGCTGAATCCGCCGGATCATCCCGCTCAGAACATTGCCCGGGCCGATTTCCACAAACTCCGTTGCACCAAGGTCAATCAGGCGGCGAATCGAATCCTCCCAGTGGACGGGAGAAGTCACCTGGGCAATCAACTGCTGGCGGATCGCAGATGGATCCGTCGTTTCTTTCGCATCCACGTTTGCTACAAGCGGCCGGCGCGGTGCGCGAATTTCTACATTTTGCAGCGCCTCTGCCAGTTTTTCCTCCGCCGGCTTCATAAATGAAGAATGAAACGGGCCGCTTACCTGCAGCGGAACTACTTTTTTCGCCCCTCGCTCAGGGCCGTGTTCCTCCACATAACTCACACCTTCCCGGCTTCCGGAGATGACTATCTGTCCGGGCGCGTTCAGGTTGGCCAGCTGCACTTTATCTGCGGCTTCTGTCGCTTCCTCCACAAGCTTCTGCAGATCTTCACGCTCCATGCCCATGACGGCGGCCATGGTTCCCTTACCGTCAGCATCTGCTTCGGCCATCCATTTTCCACGCTTTGCTACGACAGAAACAGCGTCTGCGAATTTAAGCGCCCCATTAGCCACCAGCGCAGAGTATTCCCCGAGGCTGTGGCCGGCTGTGTAATCTGCCTGTAGTCCCTGCTCCTCCACAAGTGCATGGAGAGCGGCGCTCATTGTAAGCAGCGCCGGCTGGGTGTATTCTGTCTGGGTTAATGTCTCCTCCGGTCCGTTGAACATAATATTGGTCAGGCTGTACCCGAGCGCTTCATCTGCTTCCTGAAATACCGTGCGGGCAACCGGAGTGTGATCATACAGCTCTTTTCCCATTCCAACAAACTGGGACCCCTGTCCCGGAAATATAAAAGCGGTTTTTCCCATTGTGAAGCCTCCTACTCTTCTAAATGCTGCTGCATAAGGTGTGTCACATTTTCCTGGGCCATCTGCCGGGCCTGGCGGATCGAGTGGTACACGGAGATGTGATCAGACGAACCGTGGCACTTGATCAGCGGAGCCTGCAGCCCCACGAGTGTAGCGCCGCCGTGATGGGAATAATTCATTTTTTCCCGCAGGTGCATCAGTCCTGTTTTCATCATAGCAGCAGCCAGCTTTGTCCGCAGGCTTGCCATGAATTCTTTTTTCAGCAGAGAAAACAGCGTGGATGCGGTCCCTTCAATAGATTTCAGCACGAGGTTTCCAGAAAAGCCGTCGCAGACCGCTACGTCACAGACGCCGTCGAGCAAATCCCTCGATTCTACATTCCCGACAAAATTAATTGGGGCATGCTCGAGCAATTCATACGTCTCTTTCATTAAATTATTGCCTTTGCCTTTCTCTGTTCCAATATTAACAAGCCCGACCCGCGGCTTTTCAACTCCCCGCACCAGCTGCATATATGTACTGCCTAAAATCGCATGCTGATACAGGTGACTCGCCTTTGCATCCATATTAGCCCCGGCATCAAGCAGAAGAAAGCCCGTGCCGTCCACCGTAGGGAGTGTCGGAGCGAGAGCTGGCCGTTCCACGCCGTGTATTCTGCCAATGTGCAAAAGTCCGGCCGTCATAAAGGCGCCGGTGTTGCCGCACGAAATACCAGCCGCTGCCCGTCCCTCTTTCACTTCCTGCACAGCCAGTACCATGGAGGACTGTTTTTTGCGACGGATTGCTTTTGTCGGGGATTCATCTCCGTCAATCACTTCATCGGTATGCAAAATATCAATCCGCTCCGTCTTGGATAAATGCTTTTTAATCTGGGACTCAGAGCCCACCAGTGTGATTTCAATATCTTTAAAAGCTTGTACAGCAGCCATTGCTCCCGCCACCTGGGCTTTAGGAGAATGATCGCCGCCCATTGCATCGACTACAATTCTCATTTTTTAGTCTCCTTATTCACTCACCGGAGCAGCGTGGGAGCGGTACATGACGAAGTCGCCCTGAAACACTTCTTCCCCCTGCACGCGGCTTGTCACCGTAACATATGTTTTTCTTTCGGTCTTTTTTGTAACGACCGCTTTTGAAATAATTCGTTCTCCCAGAAGTACCTGCCGGTTGAATTCCAGCGAAGAACGCATCGTAAGCGCCAGATCATCGTTGATCACAGCCACAGCCAGCGAATTCGCCTGCGCAAACAGATAATGGCCGCGTGCAATGCCATTCCTTGAGAAAACGTGATCTTCCGTAATCTCAAGCATGCTGATCGCTTCGCGGTCCAGATGGAGGTCAATAACCTCGCCAATCACTTCGTCAAGCGGCAGCGCCTTTACTTCATCAAGCCTTTCCTTGGCTACGTGCTTGATTCTCTCCCGGTGCTCCGGGATCGAAAGCTCCAGGCGGTCCAGACGAACCGTCTGTACACTTACCTGAAACGACCGGGCAAGTGCTTCATCAGTAATAAAAGGGTTCGAGGCAATAACAGCCTGAAGCTCTTCCTGTCTTGCCTTTTTATTTTTTCGGGCCATTTTAATCATCCACTTCTATGAGTAGGTACTAATAGTAGTATATAGACCGATTTCTTTCATTTCAACCACTAATCCAGTTTATCTTTTTGAAAAGCTCCCGCCTCCTCAAGATATTCCCGGAGACCCAGATACTTTTCATCCTTCCAGAACACTTCGCTGCGGATTAACTTAGCCGCATCGTCCCGGGCGGTTTCGAGAGCTTTAAAATCGTGGACCACATCGGCAATTTTAAACTCGGGCAGGCCGCTCTGCTTTTTTCCGAAAAAGTCTCCCGGGCCCCGAAGCTCCAGATCTTTCTCTGACAGCACAAAGCCGTCTTCGGTCTCCTGCATGATACTCATTCTCTCCTGGCCGGTTTCGGATTTTGGATCAGCCAACAGTACACAGTAGGACTGATGCTCCCCGCGACCGACACGCCCCCGCAGCTGGTGCAGCTGGGAAAGGCCGAAACGCTCTGCATCATAAATTACCATCATCGTGGCATTCTGGACGTTTACGCCAACCTCAACCACCGTCGTTGAAACGAGAATGTCCAGCTCATGGGCAGCAAATCGCTGCATCACGTCTTCCTTTTCCTCCGCCGGGAGCCGGCCGTGCATGAGGCCGACCCGGTAACCCGGAAAAAACTGCATTAGCTGGGCGTGCACATCAATCGCATTTTGCACGTCGAGCGCTTCCGACTCTTCAATAAGCGGACAGATCACATACGCCTGCCTTCCCTGGTCGATTTCTTTCTGCACGAAACGAAGCACCCGCTCTAGCATCTGCGGCTTGGCCCAATACGTTTCAATCGGTTTTCGCCCGGGAGGCATCTCATCAATCACGGATACGTCCATATCTCCGTATACGCTGATAGCAAGCGTCCGGGGTATCGGAGTTGCGGTCATAAACAATACGTCCGGGTCCTCTCCCTTTTCTTTAAGGATCCGGCGCTGGCCTACCCCGAACCGGTGCTGCTCATCGGTAATGACAAGCTTCAGGTTATTAAACTGTACGGGCTCCTGAATGAGGGCGTGGGTTCCGATAATAATATCAATGGTGCCATCAGTGATGCGGTCATACACGTTACGTTTTTCCTTCTGCCGCATGGAGCCGGTCAGCAGGCCGACGGTCACCTCTGTGCCTGCAAATAGCTCCTCAAGCGATTCATAGTGCTGCTCGGCGAGAATCTCTGTAGGCACCATCAGCGCTGATTGTGCCTTGCCTGTAAACACCGCCTGCATGGCAATAGAGGCCACTACCGTTTTCCCGGAGCCAACGTCCCCCTGCAGGAGGCGGTTCATCCTTATAGGGGCTTCAATATCCTCCAGGATTTCCCGCACTACTCTTTTTTGCGCATTCGTCAGCGGAAACGGAAGCTGTTTTTCAAAAGCTGCCGTGGCCTCTGCATCATACACAAACGGCTGAGCTGAGGCCGACTGCCGTTCCATCCGTTTAAACATCTGCATTTTCAGCTGAAAAAACAGCAGTTCTTCATAGACATATCGTCTTCTTGCGTGCTTCAGCTCCTCCCGGCTCCTTGGCTGGTGCAGCGCCTGAAAGGTCTCAGGCTTTCCTGGAAGACGGTACCTTTCCCGTATTTCCCCGGGCAGGTTTTCAGGCACTATCTGATAGACGTGCTTTACCGCCTCTGCCTGAATCCGCTGCATCTGTTTGACCGTCAGGCTGCCCGCCACACTGTATATTGGCTCAAGCTGCTTTGCCGGATCAGGGGCGCCGGCCCGAAAGTCCTGAACCGATATCGTAAGACGATGTTTATCCCATTTGCCGGTGATCGTCACCTGTTTACCGACTTCTATCTGCTTTTTTAAAAACGCCCGGTTAAAAAACACAGCGGTCACCAGTAAATGGTCAATTAAAATCCGCACCGTCATCCGGGACTTTTTTTTGCCGAAAAAGCGCACTGATGGCTCCGACTGCACTTCGCCGGTAATTGTCACTTTTTCCTGATGCTTCAATTCTTCTATAGGAACCACTTCGTGGTTTTCGTATCGATAGGGGAAATGGTGAAGCAGGTCATTTATGGTGGTGATACCAAGCTGTTCGAGCTCCCGTTGTTTTTCTTCTCCTACACCTCTTAAGTCAGAGACAGGTGATTGAAGTATGGAATTCATAAACCGTCCCTTCCTTCCTGCTTTTGCTTTAATACACGAACGGTTGTTCACCTTTCATTATATACGTTTCCTTTTACGCACGAAAGAGGTACTCCCATGCGTTAAACAAAAAATAAGCCGCCGGAGGCAGCTTATTCCACAGAAACGATATATTGATACAGCGGCTGTCCACCCGTATGCGTTTCTACTTCTACGTCCGGGTACGCTTCTTCGAGCTCTGCGGTGATTTCCTCCGCAAGCTCTTCGCTGACATCTTCTCCGCTGATCAGTGTAATAATCTCGCTTTCACTATCCACCATCTGCGCAAGCAGCTCCTGAAAGGCCTGCTTCATCTCCTGATGGACAGTGACAATATCTTTTTCGAAGATACCCATAAAGTCGCCTTCCTGGATCTTTTTCCCATCAATGCTCGTTTCCCTTACCGCATGGGTAATCTGGCCCGATTTAACATAGCGGGTCGCTTCTTTCATTGCTTCTTCATTTGCCGACGCCTCTTTCGTTTCGTCAAATGCAAGCATTCCTGCGAGGCCCTGCGGCACGGTCCTGGTCGGGATGACAGTCACCTGCTTGTCGCTGATGTCTGCTGCCTGCTCCGCTGCCATAACAATATTGCCGTTGTTCGGCAGCAAAAACACGTGCTCCGCATGCACCCGGCTGATCGCCTCAAGAAGATCCTCCGTACTAGGGTTCATGGACTGCCCGCCGCGGACGACCTCCTGCACTCCGAGGCTTTCAAACAGGGAAGCTACGCCGTCGCCGGTCGTAACGGTTACAAAGCCGTACGCGGCAAGCGAGGCGGAAGCCTCCGGCTCTTCTGCCGGTGCCTCCTGCTGCAGGGCACGGTTCTGCTCACGCATATTTTCAATTTTTATATGAATCAGTTCTCCAAATCGCTGGGCTTTTTCCAGAATTTTCCCCGGCTCTTCCGCATGAATATGGATTTTCAGCAGATCATCATCGCAGACGGCTAACAGAGAATCGCCGTATTCTGACAGCTCTTCCCGGAAGGATTCTTCCTGAAAAGAGGCAGATGCTTCACTGCCTGCAAAACGAACCATCACTTCAGTACAATAGCCATATGTGATAGCTTCAGCCGGGTCTTTATGATGCTCAAGCTTTACCAGCTGATCAAGCGAAGGCACGGCTTCTCCTTCTTCCTCCTCTTCGCCGGTGAGCGCGTGCAGCATTCCCTCGTATATATGAACAAGGCCCCGGCCGCCGGAGTCGACTACCCCGACTTCCTTTAATACCGGCAGCTGCTCCGGGGTGTAAGCAAGCGCTTCTTTTGCTGCTTTCAAAAACTGGCACATCCAATCTTCAGGCGCCAGCGCATTCGCATTATGTTTATTTTTCATCGTAAGGGAGGCTTCCCTCGCCACTGTCAGAATCGTACCTTCCACTGGCTTCATCACTGCCCGGTAAGCGGCGTCCACTCCCTGTTCAAAAGCTTCTGCCATATCCTCTGTGCGCAGTTCAGCCTTTTTTTCGATGGATTTGGCAAAACCGCGGAACAGCTGTGACAAAATAACTCCCGAGTTCCCGCGCGCGCCCATCAGCAACCCCTTCGAAAAGAACTTGGCTGTTTCTCCGGCATGCCCGCTGTCGTTAAGCTGTTCGACCCCGGAGCGAATCGTCAAACTCATGTTGGTGCCTGTATCCCCGTCCGGAACTGGAAACACATTCAATGCATCCACCTCTTTGCTGTGCTTTTGCAGTGTGGAAGCTCCCCGCTTCAGCATCTTTGCCAGTTCAGGACCGCGTACTAATTGATCCATTTTTCTCTCTCCTTCATCCGTCGCATCCTATGGTAGTGCTGATTCAATCTGGACTCCCTGCACATATACATTCACAGCGGCCACATCCAGGCCGAGCATTTTCTGCAGCTGGTACTTTACCTTCCGCTGCACGTTGTGCGCCACTTCAGAAATTTTCGTACCATAGCTTACGATTATATACATATCAATATGGATGAGCCCGTCCTCTTCCCGGACGACCACTCCACGGGAATAATTTTCTCTTCGCAAAAGTTCCGATAAATTGTCCTTAAAATGTTTCTTTGACGCCATGCCTACAATGCCATAGCAGTCCATGGCTGCCGCTCCCACGGCAGTGGCAAGCACTTCGAGTGTAATATCGATTGTTCCGTTAGATGAATATATTTCGAAGCTCATGTCTCGTTTCCTTCCTTTCCAGACGCCGGCTGTGCCCGGACGATCCAGCTTCTTTTCAAAGTAACTCTGCCATTATCACTATAACCACGTTTTTCTTAAATGAAAAGCATAATTGTATTTTTAGCGAATCAACATTGCGTCTGTCCAGGCTCTATGCTAATATATTTGAGTATGGGTAATTTTGTTTGATATTAATAAGGAGGTGCCATATATGTCCCGCAGATGTTATGTAACAGGGAAAGGCCCTAAATCCGGAAATAAACGTTCTCACGCTAACAATGCAACGAAACGCCGTTGGGGAGCCAACGTGCAAAAAGTCCGCATTCTTGTAAACGGTAAGCCAAAACGCGTATACGTTTCCGCGAGAGCTCTAAAATCCGGCAAAGTGACACGCGTATAAAGCAAAAAGCGGCCAGGGCGCCGCTTTTTTTATGAAGGACTAGTTTACATAATAATATTATTTACTGCTTCAGTTCTTCGATCGCCTTTGCTTTATCTGTCTGTTTGAACAAGGCTGACCCTGATACAAGCACGTTCGCCCCGGCTTCAAGACAGTCTTTGGCTGTTTCCCGACTGACTCCCCCGTCTACCTCAATCTCAAGTTCTGGATTGACGATATCCGCCGCTTTTTTTACTGCCCTGATTTTATCGAGTACGTTAGGGATAAACGCCTGGCCGCCAAAGCCTGGATTTACAGTCATTAAAAGCACAAGATCCACATCGGGCAGAATGTGGGTAATCATCTCCACCGGGGTCGCTGGGTTTAACACGACACCTGCGCGGCAGCCGGCTTCTTTAATCTGCTGGATCGTCCGGTGAACATGCGGACAAGCTTCTACATGTACCGAAATAATATCAGCTCCTGCCCGAGCAAAATCCTCGATATAGCTCTCAGGCTTTTCAATCATTAAATGCACATCAAACGGCTTATCGCTGTAGGGCCGGATGGCCTCAATCACAGGCAGCCCAAACGTGATATTCGGAACGAAATGCCCGTCCATGACATCGATATGTATGTAGTCCGCCCCGGCTTCGTCGATTTCCTTCACCTCCCGGCCCAATTCCGCAAAATCAGCCGATAGTATAGAAGGCGCTACTTTTATCATCATTAATACCTCCTTGGTGTGGATAAAATTTCTTCATGGAATTGCTTATAATGCTCATAACGGTGGGGCGGGATACGTCCCTCTTCCACATCAAGACGTATGGCACAGCCTGGCTCCTGCCGGTGCGAGCATCCCCGGAATTTGCAGTCCGGCATTCTTTCCCGCATTTCAGGAAAACAGATATCAAGATCTTCGGCGGTGATTGAACCAAAATCAAGTGAGCTGAACCCGGGCGTGTCTGCTACCCATCCATTGTTTACACGCAGAAACTCGACATGCCGCGTCGTATGCTTTCCGCGGCCGAGTGCTCCGGAAATGTTCGCTGTCTCAAGATCAAGGTCCGGTGCAACCGCGTTTAGAAGCGATGATTTCCCAACTCCCGACTGCCCGGATAAAAGAGAATACTTTTGCGGAAAGTAAGCAGCTGCTTCTTCGAGCCCCTCCCCGGTTTTCGTGGAGTAAAAATGGAAAGGATAGCCGATACGTTCATAGTCGGCCTGCACGCCGCGCAGCGTTTCTTTTTTTGACTCGTCTGCTTTGTCCCATTTACTTACCAATATGACTGGCTGAATTTCTTCATTTTCTACATGTACGAGAAAACGGTCGAGCAGCCAGGTGGAAAAATCAGGCTCGACGGCAGAAAAGATGAGCAGAGCCTGGTCAATATTTGCAATAGGCGGGCGCACCAGTTCATTCTCCCGCTCTTTAATTTCAAGCACGTATCCATCCGTATGATTCTCTGCTTCAAACCGCACTACGTCACCTACAAGCGGTTTGATTTTCTGTTTACGAAACAGCCCGCGGCCCCGGCACTGAAAATATCCTTCTTCGCTGTCTACATAATAAAAACCGCTGACTGCTTTTACGATTCGACCTGTCGCCATACCTTCGCCCCTTCCTGTAATACTTGGCCCTCTCCTGTATTAAGCCCGTCCCATACAGCTGTCTGCGTTAAAGGGAATACATGCGGGAATACCTTTGTTGAGCCGTTAACGACAAACATTTCCGGAAGCAGCCAGTAGAAAAATGCTGCTCCTGAAAATACAAGGATGCAGGCTAGTACATATGGCCATTTTTTGGTTTTTTCCGGCTCTTCATCCACTGCTTCCGGGCCGGAATACTGCTGTTCATCCTCCTGCACTGCTGGCGCTGCTACCATCGTGTCCTCTTCAGGCAGCCGGGGGTCAGACCACCCCCCCTCCGCCTTGCTTGCATGTTCCTCCTGGATAAAATAAGGACGCTCGTTTTTTCTTTCATCCGACAGCGCGGAACGGATATCTTTATACATTTCTTCGGCGCTCATATAACGGTCATCAGGGCTTTTAGCCGCTGCTTTCAGGATAACGTTCGACAGGCTTTGCGGCAGGCCCTGACGAAGCTGGACAGGGTCCGGCAGCGGCTCCTGAATATGCTTTAAAGCGATGCTTACGGCGGATTCTGCGTCGTAAGGGATCACCCCAGTCACCATTTCAAAAAGAACAATGCCAGCTGCATAAATATCCGAGCGTACACTTACTACGCCGCCTCTTGCCTGCTCCGGCGAAATATAGTGAACGGAGCCCATCATCGTATTTGTCTGTGTAATCGTGGAAGCAGAGGCAGCGCGGGCGATGCCGAAATCAGCCACTTTTATTTCCCCCCGTTCATTGGAAAGGAGGTTATGAGGCTTAATATCCCTGTGGATGATGCCGTGGGTGTGTGCCTGCATCAGCGCTTCCAGCAGCTGCTTGGTTATATGTACCGCCTGTTCAAGCGGCAGCGGGCCGTGGAGGCGGATCATTTCTTTCAGCGTCTGGCCCTCCACGTATTCCATAACAATATAATGCAGTTCCCGCTCCTCACCAACATCATAGATATTGACCGTGTTTTTGTGTCCCAGAATAGTGGCTGCCCGTGACTCCCGGCGGAATCGCTGCAAAAATTCCTCATCGCCGTTAAACTGCGGTTGAAGAATTTTAATTGCTACCAGCCGTTCAAGGATCATGTCCTCCCCGAGGTATACGTATGCCATGCCCCCGCTCCCAAGGAGGCGCTTAATATGGTAACGGTCACTGATACGGCTCCCAATCAGTTGGTCCATACCTCTTCCTCCCGAATTACTACCGCAATCGTTATATTGTCTTCGCCTCCGCGGTCATTGGCTGCCTGCACCATCGCTTCCACACCTTCACGAAGCTGTTCGTGAGAAGCAAGCATACCGGCCATGTCTTCGGCTCCGAGCTTATTGGTCAGCCCGTCGGTGCAAAGAAGCACGCCGTCCCCCTCACTCCATTCATACGTGTAAATGTCTGGAGAAAGGCTGCGGTCCGTGCCGAGTGCTTTTGTCAATATATTTTTCTGCGGGTGCGATTCCGCTTCCAGGGCTGAAATCTGGCCTTTATTGTACAGCTCCTGCACAAGGGAGTGGTCTTCGCTCTGTTGTTGAACTGTACTATTCGTCCAGATGTAGCTGCGGCTGTCGCCGATGTTTCCGGTCACGGTAAATGCCGGATGGCAGATTGCCGCTACAAGAGTGGTCCCCATCCCCGTATGCTCCGGATAATGATGAGCGTGACGAATGATGGCTTCATTTGCTTTCATCATGTTCTCAGTCAACCATTCAGAGGCCTCTTCAATTGAATCAACAGACGGATTTTCTTCCCATGCGTCTTTTAATGTCTGATAAGCCATAGCGCTTGCCACATCTCCGGCCGAATGTCCGCCCATTCCATCAGCCACGATAGCTAAAACAGTGCCGGAAGCATTCGTGACGATGCCTCCGGTATCCTCGTTATGAGGACGGATTTTCCCCCGGTCTGTTAAAAACATATGATTCACTGGGAATTTGCCTCCGTTTCTTCTTTCCGCTGGTTAGCACGCAGCTGTCCGCAGGCTGCATCGATGTCATGCCCCTGCTCACGCCGGATGGTTACGTTTACCCCGCGGTCTTTTAATGCCTTTTCGAACGCAAAAATGTCGTTTCTTGTTGTACGTACGTAGTTTCTTTCCGGCACATCATTTACAGGTATCAGATTGACATGGCATTTCAGATCCCCGATCAGGTCCGCGAGCTCGTCTGCATCCTCTTTCTGGTCGTTCACCTGCCCGAACAGCCCGTACTCAAATGTGATTCTGCGGTTTGTTTTCTTTTGATAGTAGCGGATCGAATCCATCAGCTCAGAGACGTCCCATGCACGGTTGATCGGCATCAGCCGGCTGCGGGTTTCTGTGTTTGCTGCATGAAGAGACACTGCAAAATTAATCTGCATGTTTTCGTTGGCAAAATCATAAATGCGTGGCACAACCCCGCTTGTGGATACGGTAATGTGGCGTGCGCCGATGTTTAAGCCGTCGTCGTGATTAACTACACGCAGAAAATTCATCAAGCCGTCGTAGTTATCGAACGGCTCGCCAATGCCCATGACAACGATAGAGCTTACGCGTTCATCTCTTTCATCAAGCAGACGCTGGGATTCAAGCACCTGGGCGGTAATTTCGCCGCCTTCGAGGTTTCTTTTCAAGCCGCCAAGCGTAGAAGCGCAGAAGGTACAGCCAAGCCGGCAGCCTACCTGCGTAGTGACACAGACGCTGTAGCCGTAATCATGCTTCATCAGTACGGTTTCGATCGTATAGCCATCCTGTAGTTCGAAGAGTATTTTAATTGTGCCGTCCTGGGACTGCTGATGGACCACCTCTTTTAGTGTCGTCAGGGTGAACGTGCTCTCGAGCTTTTCACGAAGTGTTTTCGGGATGTTGGTCATTTCCTCAAAGGACGTGACGCGTTTTTGATACATCCATTCAAACAGCTGCTTCGCCCGGAATGCCGGCTCCCCATTTTCCTTTAACCATTGTTCAAGTTCCTCGTATTTCAAGCTGTACATGGAGGGGCTGTCCGTTTGAGGGGCAGGCGCCTCCTTTTTTAAAATCTGCATGCTTATGCTCCTTCCGTTTCTTCCTGATTATTTTTTACCGCCGCGGCAATGAAAAACCCGTCTGTACCGTATTCATGGGGAAGTATCGTGCACCAACCGTATTCGTTGGAAAAATGCTCTATTTCTAAAATATTTAGTTTATCGGTCAGTTCCTTGTCTGGTGAAAGCTCTGGATGCCGGTGCAAAAATGCTTCCCACACCTGTTCGTTCTCTTCTGGGCGAATTGTACACGTGCTGAACACAATCCTTCCATTAAATCGTAACATACTTACCGCTTCATTCAATATTTCAAGCTGTATCTCCGGCAGACGTTCAAAGTCCTGTGCCTTTTTGGCCCATTTCTGTTCAGGCTTTTTCCGGATAACGCCAAGGCCGCTGCACGGGGCATCGACAAGCACCCGGTCAAACGTACGCGCCGGAAAAGTCGTTGTCAATTGACGTGCATCTCCCGCGGCGGTTTCTATATTTTCAAGCCGCAGCCTTGCCGCCTGTTCTTTAATCTGAGTAAGCTTTTTTGCACTCAGGTCATGAGCTGCCACGCTTCCGCCCGGGCCGGTTCGTTCGGCTGCGTCCGTTGATTTTCCGCCCGGGGCGGCACAGGCGTCAAGGATTTCCATGTTTTTTTCGATTCTAAGTGCTTCGCCGGCTTTCATGGAGCTTTCGTCCTGTACCGTAATATAGCCGTTCTGGTACGTTTCAGTAACAAGCACGTTGCCCTTTTCAACAATCAGCGCCTTTTCCGCAATTGTCCCGCGGGTCGTCTGAATGCCTTCCTGCTCGAGCATTTCCTGCACGTCCTCTAGTTCAGCCTCCGGGGAGACCCGTACATTCGTTTTCGGTGTAACATTATTTGCTTCTGCGATACGAAGAGCTGTTTCTTCTCCGTAAGCTGCCTTCCATTCCTGCAGCATCCATGCCGGATGACTGTACTCCACGGCCAGGCGTTCTCCGGCATCGCTGATGGCGGAGAAGTCGGGAAATCCTTTTCGCTGCAGAGAGCGGAGTACTCCGTTCACAAAGCCGCTCACCCCTTTGTTTCCCCGCTGCTTCGCAATCTTTACCGCCTCATCCACAACGGCGTGGTCCGGTACCCGGTCGAGGTAGCGCATTTGATACACACTCATGCGCAGCAGCACACGCACCCAGACATCAAGCCTGTCGAGCGGTTTATTGACAAAAACTCCGAGGACGTAATCCAGGGTATTCTGGCGCCGCAGGGTGCCGTAAACAATTTCGGTCAGCAGGCCGGCGTCTTCCCGCGACCATGCTTTTCCGGCAAGCTCATGATGGAGCAGCAGATGGCTGAAGGCCTGGCCGGCCTCCACCCGTTCAAGAAGAGAAGCTGCAGTGTATCGCAGGGAATGGGAGGGTTCGGTTTTATTCATCAAAACTCTCTCCTTTAGCCCAGCCGTGGCTGCCCCGCAAAAACTCGGCCGTATTCATCCGTTTCTTTCCTGCCGGCTGAATCTCCCACAGCCGCACTAATGTACCGTCGCCAGCGGCCACATCAACATAGCTTTCCTCTATAGCGGTAATCGTTCCCGCTTCCGCACTGGCGGAGGCTTCTATCCATTCTGCCCGCCACACCTTAATCGGCTTCTCATCTTTTTCCGTATAAGCCACCGGCCATGGATTCATCCCCCGGACCTGGTTATAAATCGAGCGGCCGCTCTGCTTCCAGTCAATTCTTTCCTGGCCGCGCTTAATATTGGAAGCAAACGTTACGTCAGCTTCGTTCTGGGGAGTTCGTTCTGCCGTCCCGTCAATAACACCCGGCAGCGTATTAATTAAAAGATCTGCCCCGAGTACGCTCAGTTTGTCGTGCACATCCCCGACTGTATCCTCCCAATCAATATCTACTTCCCGCTGACGGATGATGTCGCCGGCATCAAGCTTTGCAACCATATCCATGATGGTGACGCCTGTTTTTTCCCGGCCGTCGATAACCGCCTGGTGAATCGGGGCACCGCCCCGGTACTCTGGAAGCAAAGAAGCATGAACGTTCACTGCCGCAATCGAAGGAGCTTCGAGCAGCTTTCCCGGAAGAATCTGCCCGAACGCAGCCGTAATAATCAAGTCTGGTTTCTCTGCAAGCACTTCGTTTAATGATGCTTCGTTCTTCAGTTTTTCCGGCTGCAGTACAGGAAGCTTCCACTTTTCGGCTTCTACTTTGACCGGCGGCGGGGTCAGTTCTTTTTTTCTTCCTTTCGGGCGGTCGGGCTGAGTGACTACCGCCGTTACTGGATAGCCTTCTTCAAGCAGACGCCTTAGAATCGGGACCGAAAAATCCGGCGTGCCCATAAATAAAATGTTCATACTTATCCCTCTTTTCACAATACACAGCCCCGTGCGTCGGTCACTATCGAAGCAGCGGGGCTGGATTTTACCTTATAGAAATAACTGCGGGTACATATCAATTGTAATAAACAGCTTATCCTGGGCTGTTTCCTTTTGATAGTGTACAGCAATGTCGTTTAGTATTTTCGTTAACTCAGGCTCATCTCTGTATTTTATCATGCATTGGTACCGATATCTATCCTTGATCCTCGCAATCGGAGAAACAGTCGGCCCGAGTATTTTTGCTTGCGGCGATAATTGCTCCCGCAGCCGGTTTGTCACTTTTTCTGCAGTTTTCAGTGCGACACCGATTTCTTCATGCGAAACATTGACCATTGTTAAATAGTAATATGGCGGGTAACCGCCACGCTTGCGCTGCCCCATCTCATGCCGGCTGAATGAAGGATAGTCATGATTTTTGGCAAACTGGATGCTGTAATGCTCAGGACTGTAGGATTGAATCACTACTTCTCCCTGTAGCTTGTCCCGGCCGGCCCGGCCGCTCACCTGGGTAAGGAGCTGAAAGGTACGCTCCGGGGCCCGAAAATCAGGCAGGTGCAGCATGGTGTCTGCGGCAAGCACTCCAACGAGTGTGATCCTCGGAAAATCCAGTCCCTTAGCAATCATCTGAGTGCCAAGTAAAATATCAGCTTCTCCGTTGCCAAACCGCCGCAGCAGTTGTTCATGCGAGCCTTTTTTCGTCGTCGTATCCATATCCATACGGATAATCCGCGCTTCCGGCAGTACCTTTGTCAGCTCTTCCTCCACCTTCTGGGTGCCTGTGCCAAAGTAGCGGATTTGTTCACTTTCGCAAGAAGGGCACGTCGAGGGCATAGTTTCTTCATAGCCGCAGTAATGGCATTTCAGTTGATGCTTTGTCTGATGGTACGTGAGCGTAATTTCGCAGTGCGGGCATTCAGCGGTGTAGCCGCACGAACGACACATGACAAAGGAAGAGTACCCACGGCGGTTTAAAAACAGGATGCTCTGCTCCCCTTTTTCTAGTCGGTCCTTCAGCTTTTCGAGGAGCGTTTCGGAAAATACCGAACGGTTTCCCTTATGAAGCTCCTCTCTCATATCCACCACATCAATGGCGGGCAGCTGTTTCTGATTGATTCTCTCCGGCATTTCAAGCAGCTGGTAGACCTCCCGGCCGGCCCGGGCATAGGATTCCAGTGACGGTGTAGCGCTCCCTAATACGACCGGCGCCCCGTGGTATCTGCCTCTCCAGATCGCTACTTCCCGGGCGTGATACCGGGGATGATCCTCCTGCTTGTAGCTGCCTTCATGTTCTTCATCAATAATAATCAGGCCAACGTTTTTGAAAGGGGCAAAAATCGCAGACCGCGCTCCGATCGCTACTTTTGCGTCTCCGGCATGCACCCTGCGCCATTCGTCATACCGCTCGCCTCTCGACAAGGCGCTGTGCATCACTGCCACCTGGTCCCCGAACCGCCCTTTAAAGCGTTCGACCATTTGCGGGGTAAGGGATATTTCCGGCACCAGCACAATCGCTTCCCGTCCCTCCTGAAGCACGCGATCAATGGCCTGCAGGTAGACTTCTGTCTTTCCGCTTCCGGTCACCCCGTGCAGCAAAAACGTATGGTGCTGCTGCCGGGATGCTTTTTCTATAATCGGGGCAAGCGCCTGCTGCTGATCATGTGTCAGCTCCTGCGGAGGGGTTGCTTCAAATGAACGGTCTTCGAACGGATCCCGGTACGATTCCTGGTCCCGTTCCATTAGGATATTTTTCTCCACAAGACCCTGAATGACAGCCCGGCTCGCCGTCTGCTCATGCAGCAGCTGTGCTGCGGGCACCGCAGCCTCTTCATCTCCGATCGAAAGAAACCAATCATACAGCTCCAGCTGCTTTTTCGCCTTCGCAGTAAGAGAAGCTGCATGCGCCCGGTGCTCCGGATGAAGCCGCAGCATCCGCCTGGTCTGTTTTTTCGTCTGATCCTTCACCTGGTAATCGATCCGGATCTGTTCATGCCTGACAGCTTCCTGCACATGCTGCATTACCGCCTTATCGTCGGGGAGGTCCTTCCAGTCGACCGTGGTCTGCTTCTGAAAAACAGCCTGAAGTACTGGTGTCAGAATCTCCGTCGGCACGAGCAGCTCTATTTTCTTCTTCGGTTTTGCCCGTATAGCCGCCGGAATCATCGACTGGTAGGCGGTAATTAAAAAGCATACCGTTTCCACAGCCAGATATTCTCCAAGCTCAAGCAGCTCCCGGGTGAGCACCGGATGGGGATCGAGTACATCTGTAATCGGCTTGACCCGGGCGAGCTCTGTTTTTTCCTCGACCCGCCAGATGAAGCCCTGAATTTTCCGGGCGCCAAATGGCACCGTTACTCTTGAACCGGGATGTGCGAGCATTTCGAGTGAAGCCGGAATGTCATAATCAAATGCCCGGTTCGTCTGGCCGGTAGCTATATCAACAATTACTTTGGCGTACATCGTTACGCGTCTCCTATTCGTTTCTGCAGCCAGACCATAATTTCGGCCGCTGCCTCATGCTTCGACTGGGTAGGAAAAGAAACGGCTCCATTTTTATCGACAAAGGTAATCGTGTTCTGATCGGTACGGAAGCCGGAGTCCGATTTACCGATTGCATTGGCGACAATTAAATCGGCGTTTTTGCGCTGCCGCTTGCTTTCTGCGTACTCCTCGAGGTGTTCCGATTCTGCGGCGAAACCGATCAGCAGCTGATGCTTCTTTTTTTCACCGAGCTCCTGGAGAATATCCGGCGTTTTCACCATCGGTACATCAAGGCCATCATCTTTTTTCTTCTGTTTTTTTTCATATACGGTTTCGGGCCGGTAATCTGATACGGCGGCAGCTTTAATCACCACATCCGATGCCTCATAATAAGTCAAAACAGCTTTGCGCATATCCTCTACGCTTTCTACATCAATTCTTGTCTGGACGCCGCCGGGCGTAGTGAGCGTCACCGGCCCTGCTACCAGCGTTACCTCTGCTCCCCGCCGGGCAGCTTCCTCTGCAATTGCAAAACCCATTTTCCCGCTGGATGGATTGGTGACGACCCGGAAAGGGTCAATATGCTCGTGCGTTGGCCCCGCTGTAACCAGGACCCGTTTTCCGGCAAGCGGGGTGCCAACGTTTTCAGCGTCCTCGACAAACTGCATAATATCCTCAGGCTCCGCCATCCGGCCTTTTCCTATCCAACCACAGGCGAGATACCCTTCCCCGGGTTCAATGAACCGATAGCCGTCCTTTTTTAATGTTTCTTTGTTTCGCTGAAAGCTCGGATGGTTATACATGTTAACATTCATTGCCGGTGCAACGTAGACGTTGGCAAGTGTTGCCATCATGGTGGTTGTGAGCATATCGTCTGCAAGCCCGTTTGCAAGCTTCCCGAGTGTATTGGCGGACGCAGGCGCTACAATGAACACATCCGCCCAGTCTGCCACGTCAACATGGGAAACGACCGAAGGATCCGCTTCTGCAAACGTGTCGTCATACACTCTTGAACGGGTGAGCGCCTGGAAAGTAAGCGGGGTGATAAATTCTTTTGCCCCCGGGGTCATAATAATACGCAGCTCGGCCCCTGCCTGGTACAGCTTACTTGCAAGCGCCGCAGCTTTATAGGCAGCTATACCTCCTGTGACGCCGAGCACCACTTTTTTTCCTTTCACAGCTTCGTCCTCCTTTTATGGACCCTTCAGGCTAAAAAAAGCAACCTACGTGATGCCATAGGTTGCTTCTTCTATCCGGTGCCCGTCCATTTCTTGTTATTCTTCGTAATCTCCCTGACGGTAGCTGAGCACGCCGGCCTGAATTTCTTCAAGAGCAATACCCACTGCCTTGACGGATTTTGCATTATCAATCATTGGAAGGGCCCCATCGATTTCTTCAAGGTCTCTCGCGCGCTGGGCCGATACGGTTACAAGCGTATATTTGGAATCGATATGCCCGAGCAGCTGGTCAATGGACGGATAAAGCATTCCTTCGTCATTTCTGTTTGAAGCCATTATTCCACCTCCGCTAGTTCTTTGTATTTTTCAATCAAGCGTTCCTGCTTGCAGTGTTCTGCCGTGACGATGGAACGGATGCGCGAGACCGCTTTATCGATCTCGTCGTTTTCGACCACATAGTCATACATCTGCATCATGTCAATTTCATTTTTGGCCACCGTCATCCGTTTGTCAATCAACTCGGACGTTTCCGTTCCGCGTCCGACGATCCGGTTTCGGAGCTCGGCAAGGCTCGGGGGCATCAAAAAGATAAACGTCCCTTCCGGGTAACGCTCCTTCACTTTTTCCGCGCCCTGCACTTCGATCTCGAGAATGATATCTTTACCGCGGTCAATGGTTTCCTTGACGTAATCAAGCGGGGTTCCATAGTAGTTGTCTACATACTGCGCCCATTCGAGCAGCCGGCCCTCCTCGATCATTTTTTCAAATTCTTCCTTTGAATGGAAGAAATAATTTACTCCGTGCTCTTCTCCCGGGCGGGGGGATCTGGTAGTAGCAGAAACGGAATATTCGATATTAGTATCTTTTTCCCGCAAAGCACCGCACACAGTACCTTTTCCCACACCGGCCGGGCCGGAAAGTACAATTAATAACCCTTTATCATCTTTCATAGGTTGACAAGCCTCATTTCACAATCTTATTCGTCCGATGAATCATCGTCTTTTGTATACAGCCGCTGGGCGACTGTTTCGGGCTGAACTGCAGAAAGTACGACATGGTCGCTGTCTGCAATGATAACCGCTCTCGTCCGTCTCCCGTATGTTGCGTCAATCAGCATGTTCCGATCTCTTGCTTCCTGAATAATCCGTTTGATTGGTGCTGATTCCGGGCTGACAATGGAAATAATCCGGTTCGCTGACACGATATTCCCAAATCCAATGTTGATTAGCTTAATGCTCAAAACTACCCCTCCTGGTCGGACCATCCCTCTAGCTGCTGCCTGAAAAAATGGTTCTTGTATGTTTTCTTCTGCGGCGCCTGACGAGTCGTTCTTTTGGTTAGTATAGCACGTTTATTTCAAGCGTCACAAACGATGCTTCGCGGTGAGCCCGAACATTATGTACTTCTACATTGTAAACAATATCTTTCCGGCTCACAACCAATGTTTATTCAGCAGACAAGACGGCGAGCTTTTCATTATGCTATAATCCACCGTACAGAACGCAAGCAGCAGAAGGTTTTCTCCTGCTTGTACGAGTAAAGGATGATCGAACGTGAGCTTTGACGGAATTATGACCCAGGCCGTGGTCCAGGAAGTACAGCAAACGCTTCAAAGCGGCCGGATCACAAAAATACACCAGCCCTACAAAACCGACCTGGTTATCACAGTGCGGGCGAACCGCAAAAATCACCAGCTGCTCCTCTCGGTAAACCCTTCCCTCTCGAGAATGCACCTGACAGACGAGAAGTATCAGAACCCGCCGGAGCCATCCATGTTCTGCATGCTGCTGCGCAAGCACCTCGAAGGCGGTTTCGTGCGGGAGGTCTCCCAGCAGGGCCTTGAACGAATCGTTTCGCTTCGCATTGAAAACAAAGACGAAATCGGTGACCTTACGGAACGGACCCTGGTGATGGAAATCATGGGCAAGCACAGTAACGTAGTACTTCTTAATGAAGACCGCACGCATATTCTGGACAGCATGAAGCATATCTCTCCGGCCCAGAACACGGTCCGCACGATTCTTCCCGGCCAGGCATATATCGAGCCGCCGTCCCAGCATAAAGCAAACCCTCTCGAGGCTGGGGCCGGCGACGTGCTGAGAGCACTTGACGCCAACCAGGGCAAGCTCGACCGCCAGCTGATGCAGGCATTTGAAGGCATTTCTCCCCAGAGTGCCAAAGAAGCTGTTCACCGGGCAGGCCTTGGGTCGCTCCAAAAACTGGCCGATACGTTTACCGCGCTTATGGCCGATGTTAAAAACGGAAATTTCCAGCCGCAGATCGTGACTACCGAAGCGAATAAAGAATACTACAGCCCGGTCAATCTTTCTCATGTGGAAGGCTCGAAGGAAATTTTTGACTCAGCAAGCGCCATGCTCGACCGCTACCATAACGGTAAAGCCGAACGTGACCGCGTCCACCAGCAGGCCCACGACCTCGAACGGTTTCTGCAGAATGAGCGCGAAAAAAACGAGCGCAAGTTGAAAAAACTGCGCCAGACAATTACCCAGGCCGAAACCCGCCTCGTCTACCAAAAATACGGAGAGCTGTTAACCGCCCATATGCACCAGCTCCGCGGGGGAGAGAGCGAGATAGAAGTAACGGACTACTACGACCCAGAAGGCGGCACGCTCAGCATCGGGCTTGAGCCTGAACTATCGCCGTCAGATAATGCCCAGAGGTACTTTAAGCGCTACAATAAAGCTAAAACCTCGCTTTCGGAGGCTAAAAAACAGATTAAGCTCACCCGGCGTGAAATAGATTACCTCGACCGTCTGATCCAGCAGGTCGAAACGGCTGCTCCTTCCGACATTGACGATATTCGCGAAGAATTGTCGGACGGCGGCTACCTGAAAAAACGTGTTCAAAAGAAAAAGCAGAAGAAAAATACGAAGCCTCAGGTCGAGCAGTACGTTTCTTCTGCCGGTATTCTTCTGCTGGTGGGGAAAAACAACCGCCAGAACGAATACGTTACCAACCGGGCAGCAAATGCGGGAGACACCTGGCTGCACACGAAGGACATTCCCGGCTCCCACGTAGTGATCCGCTCCACAGACGTAGACGAGGAAACGTTGAAGGAAGCGGCTGTACTTGCCGCCTATTTCTCCAAAGCGCGTTCTTCGTCCTCCGTGCCGGTCGACTACACCCTGATCCGCCATGTACGAAAACCAAACGGGGCTAAGCCCGGGTTTGTGACCTACGACCAACAGTCCACCCTGTTTGTTACTCCAGAGGAAAGCCTCGTCCTCGAAATGAAAAACCGGGCTAAGTCCCAGCCTGCCGCCAATTAAAAAGCTCCTTCCGAACAGCACTGCTGTTCGGAAGGAGCTTTTTTCGCTTATATTTATGACCAGGACACCGGATCCTGCTTCCATTCCTGCAGACGCTCCATATCTTTTTCCCGGACGTAGCCTTCCTCAGCAGCAATCCGAATCAGCGCGGAGTAGTTGGTAAGGGTCTCCGACGGCAGCTGTGCTTCTTTAAGCTGCCGGCCGGCTTCCTCCAGCTCATACGTGAAAATCGCAGCGGCTCCGAGCACCTCGGCTCCGGCTTCTAGAAGCGCCTGCTGAACCGTAATCATGCTTTTGCCTGTCGAGATTAAATCTTCGACAATTACGACTCTATCCTCCGGGGCGACCCGCCCTTCTATCTGGTTACCTTTGCCGTGTGACTTGGAGGATCCGCGAACATAGCACATTGGCAGGCCGAGCTTGTCAGCAGCAATCGCCGCATGGGCAATTCCGGCGGTCGCAGTGCCGGCAATAATTGTAGCTTCGGGGTACCTTGCCCGAATCAGCTCCGCAAGCCCTTCAGCTACCCGGGTCCGTACATCGGGGTACGAAAGCGTCAGTCGATTGTCGCAATAAATTGGAGAGCGGATGCCGGATGACCAGGTGAACGGTTCATCCGGCCGGAGGGTTACTGCTTCTATCATCAGCAGGTCTCTACTGAGAATTTCTTCATTTTGCATCGGACATTCTCCATTCCTGTTCCATTTGTTCGTAAGCTCTTGTCGGATCAATGGCCCCCGTAATGCTTCGGCCAACAACGATCGCATCACTGCCAAGCTCGGCAGCAACTCCAGGAGTCACCACCCGCGTTTGATCCCCAGCCTCCTCACCGGCTCTGCGGATACCAGGAGTTACGGTGAGAAAAGAGCGGCTGCAGGTGCTTTTAATGAGCGGCACTTCTCCCGCGGCACAGACGACGCCGTCCTGCCCCGACCGTTCGGCAAGATCCGCGTAAGCCGTTACGGCTTCATTCATCGAAAGTGGTATGCCAAGCTCTTCATTCAGCACCGCTTCGGATGTGCTCGTCAGCTGGGTCACGGCTATGCATGCAGGTCTTTTCTTTCCGAAAGGGGTGCCCTGCTCCAGCCCCTCGACAGCCCTGGCCATCATCCGGCTCCCGCCAGCGGCATGCACTGTAACAAGATCCACCTGCAGCCGGGCGAGCTGGGCGGCAGCCCGTTGGACCGTATTAGGAATATCATGCAGTTTCAAGTCAAGAAACACCCGGTGGCCTTCTGCTTTCCACTCCTCCACAAGTGCCGGGCCTTCTTTATAAAATAATTCCATGCCAACTTTTAAAAACAACGGCGTCTGCCCAAAAGAAGCGAGCAGAGCGTCCGCTTCCGATTTGTCCGGCACATCCATTGCGATAATCAGGGGGTGGTCGTTCATGCTTTCACCCCGCCCTGCTTCCAATCAGCCCAGTCCGCTGCCGGCTCGGTGCCGGCCCAGTCTGTCAGCTGCTGAATAATTTCCGGGCAGGCAAACGGGTTGCTGATGTTTGCTGTTCCAACAGCCACCGCATTGGCACCAGCCATCATAAATTCCAGTACATCCTCCATTCCCATGATGCCTCCCATGCCGATAATAGGAAGAGCCGTCACTTGCCGCACCTGATAGACCATCCGGATCGCCACCGGCTTGATAGCGGGCCCTGAAAGGCCGCCGATTTCATTGGCAAGCAGTGGTTTCCGCGTTGCTGGGTCGATCTTCATGCCCGACAATGTATTGATCAAAGAAAGGCCATCTGCCCCTGCATGCTCCACCGCTTTAGCAATCTCGGTAATATCAGTCACGTTCGGGGAGAGCTTCACGTAAACCGGCACGTTTGACACGTCCTTCACCCTCCTCGTCAGCTCTGCAGCCAGCTTCGGATCAGTACCGAACGTAATACCGCCCTCTTTCACATTCGGGCAGGAAATGTTGAGCTCCAGGGCTGCTGCCATTCCGGATTCTGACAACCCGGCAGCCACCGCTTCATAGTCTTCCATTTTCGTTCCTGCGACGTTGGCAAGAACCGGTGTGTTAAACTGCTGCAGCCACGGCAGCTCCTGTTCGGTGACTCCTTTAAGCCCGGGGTTTTGAAGCCCGATGGCATTCAGCATGCCTGCTTCTGTTTCTGCCACCCGCGGCGTTTCATTGCCGAATCGAGCTTCCTCGGTGGTCGCTTTGACCGCGATGGCCCCTAAATCGTTGAGATCATACAGCTGGGCAAATTCTTTTCCAAACCCAAAGCATCCACTCGCCGGCATGACCGGGTTTTTCATTTCGAGGCCGGGAAGGCTCACATGCATTTTCATGACAGCACCACCTCTCCCCACGGAAAGACCGGGCCGTCGCTGCATACCTTCCGGTAGCTCGTGCCTTCCGGATCATCTGCAGTGTGACAGACACAGGCAAAACAGGCACCGATACCGCAGCCCATGCGTTCCTCGAGAGAAAGCTTTCCTTTTGCCGTTGCATAAGAGCCGTCAAGCGCCCGGAGCATCGGCAGAGGCCCGCAGGCATAAACGGCATCATAGGAAAGCTTCCGGCGGTCAATGACGTCTGTGACAAAACCGGGCTCTCCGACGCTTCCATCAATGGTGCTCACAAAGCAGTCCCCAAGCGAACTGAACCTTTTCTGAAAGAAAGTACTGGAGGCATTGGCGAAGCCGAGTACAGTCTGCACCCGGATGCCCTGGCCCGCGAGCTGTTTAGCGAGCCCTAGCAGCGGCGGCACACCGACGCCGCCCCCCACGATCAGCGCCTTTTCCCCTTCGTTCATGTCACTTGTATCAAATCCGTTGCCGAGCGGTCCCAGCACATCTACTTCGTCACCTGCGCGCCATGCCGCCATCCGGCTTGTCCCTTCGCCTTCGGAACGAAACACAAGCGCCATTCTCCGACGGGCAGGCCAGTATTCACTAATACTGACCGGACGGCGCAGAAGCGGGGCTACGTGTGGTGATGTCTTCACATGCACGAACTGTCCCGGGGCCCCGATACGCTCCGGCATATCTCCTTCAAGCACTACTTCAAAAATCGAGGCGGCAATTTCATCGATTGAAACGACGGTCATCCATTCTTTTTGAATCATGTGATCACCTCGTTGGTCCGTTCCTCTTTCATCGCAGGCATCGCTTCCGTGGAAAAAGTAATCATTTCAAGCACCTCCAGGAGCGCTCCTGCCGTATCAAGCGACGTGAGGCATACCACTTCGTTTTCCACCGCTTCCCGACGGATCCGGAAGCCGTCTGCTGCTGCTTTTTTCTGTTTTTCCATCGTGTTAATCACGAATTGGGCTTTGCCTTCACGGATAAAGTCTAGAATGTTTGGCGACTCTTCTTCTACTTTAGCAACCGACGATGCCGGCACCCCTTCCTGGTTCAGCCATGTAGCCGTCCCCTGGGTCGCGGTAATAGTATAGCCAATTGCATGAAACCGTTTGGCAAGCACCAGCGCTTCTTTTTTCCACTCATCAGCAATGGTAAACAGCACGGTGCCGTGATTTGGAATTTTCATCCCGGAAGCGATCAGCCCTTTATATAATGCTTTCTCGAGGGTCTGATCGCGGCCCATGACCTCCCCGGTTGATTTCATTTCCGGGCCGAGGGAGATTTCCACCTGGCGGAGCTTGGCGAAGGAAAAGACCGGCACCTTTACCGAAACCCCTTCTGCTTCCGGCAGCAGACCGTCATCATATCCAAGAGAAGCAAGGCTTTCCCCGACCATCACCCGGGTGGCAAGCTTTGCGATCGGGCAACCGGTAATTTTACTTAAAAATGGCAGGGTGCGGCTCGCCCGCGGATTCACTTCAAGCACATACACTTCGTTTTCATGAATAACAAACTGAATATTCAGCAGTCCTTTGATGTTCAGGCCCTTTCCGATAGCGATGGTCCGCTCTGCAAGTGTTTGTTTTGTCTGATCCGACAGCGTCTGCGACGGGTAAACCGCAATCGAATCGCCCGAATGTACGCCGGCACGTTCAATGTGCTCCATAATGCCGGGAATGACTACAGTTTTCCCATCTGAGATCGCATCGACCTCCACTTCTTTACCGACCATGTAACGGTCAATCAGCACCGGGTGCTTCCGGTTTACGCGCACGGCCCGCTCCATGTAGTTGAGCAGCTCTTTTTCATTTCCGACAATTTCCATCGCCCGTCCGCCGAGCACATACGACGGGCGCACCAGCACCGGGTAGCCAATATCAGCTGCCACCACCCGTGCTTCCTCTGTGCTTACGGCTGTGCGGCCAAGCGGCTGTGGAATTTTCAACGACTGCAGGGCTGCTTCAAATTTATCCCGGTCCTCTGCCCGGTCCATATCTTCGAGTGTCGTGCCAAGAATCTTCACCCCGTGGTCAGCGAGTCCGTCTGCAAGATTGATGGCCGTCTGGCCGCCAAATTGGACGATAACGCCTTCCGGCTGTTCCACGTCGACTACGTGCATCACGTCCTCTACGGTCAGCGGTTCAAAATACAGCTTGTCTGACACACTGAAATCCGTCGATACCGTTTCCGGATTGTTGTTAATAATAATCGCTTCGTATCCCGCTTCCTGCAGCGCCCATACGGTATGCACCGTCGCGTAGTCAAATTCCACTCCCTGGCCGATCCGTATCGGCCCGGAGCCGAGAACAATGACAGAAGGGCGTCCGGTTTTGCTGCTTTCGTTTTCTTCCTCATAGGAGGAATAATAATACGGTGTCTCCGATTCAAACTCCGCCGCGCATGTGTCGACCATTTTATACACCGGATTAATACCGAGCTTGAGACGCTGGCTGCGAACCTGTTTTTCTGTCGTATTCCAGTAAGCCGCCAGGGTTTCGTCAGCGATTCCTGTCGTTTTAGCCATCCGGAGGATCTCTTCATCGTTTGGATACGCGCGTGCCATCTCGGCCACTTTGACAATACCGGCGAATTTTTCAAGAAAAAACCAGTCGATTTTTGTCCATGTGTGCAGCTGCTCAAGCGAATAGCCGCGCTTCAGTGCTTCTCCGATATAAAACAGCCGTTCGTCATCTGCGTGAATAAGCTTCTCTATCAACTTTTCTTCAGTGGCCTCAGCATAGTCGGGGTGCGTCAGAAAAGCCCGTCCGAGCTCCAGTGACCGTATGCCCTTTAAAATGGACTCCTCAAACGAGCGGCCGATGGCCATCACTTCTCCTGTCGCTTTCATCTGCGTTCCGAGCCGGCGGTTTGCTGCTTCAAATTTGTCAAACGGCCAGCGGGGGATTTTAGTAACTACATAGTCAAGCGCAGGCTCAAAGCTTGCGTAAGTGGTGCCGGTGATCGGATTCTTCAACTCATCCAGCTTATAGCCCGAAGCAATCTTTGCTGCCAGCTTGGCAATCGGGTAGCCGGTCGCTTTGGAAGCAAGCGCCGAGGAGCGGCTCACGCGTGGATTGACCTCGATGATGTAGTATTCAAAGCTGTCCGGGGACAATGCAAACTGCACGTTGCATCCGCCTTCGATTTCGAGCGCCCGAATGATTTTCAGCGACGAATCGCGGAGCATGTGGTATTCCCGGTCGGCAAGCGTCTGGCTTGGGGCAGTTACGATTGAGTCGCCGGTATGAATCCCGACCGCATCGATATTTTCCATATTACAGACAACAATTGCCTGTCCGGAGCTGTCTCGCATTACTTCGTATTCAAGCTCTTTAAAGCCTGCAATGCTTTTTTCAAGCAGGCACTGGGTCACCGGGCTGTATTTAAGCCCCGAGCCCACGATCTCCACCAGTTCATCATGATTGTGCACCAGGCCGCCGCCGGTGCCTCCAAGCGTGTAGGCCGGACGGACGATGACCGGGTAGCCGATGTCATCCACGAAGGCTTCTGCTTCCTGCAGGTCGTGCACAATTGTGCTTTCCGGCACCGGCTCATCCAGCTCATACATTAGGTTCCGGAATGACTCCCGGTCCTCTGCCTGCTCGATCGCAGAAAGCTCCGTACCAAGAAGGGAGATCTCGTATCGCTCGAGCAGGCCGTGGCGGTGCAGCTCCATCGCCATATTCAAGCCGGTCTGACCGCCAAGGGTCGGAAGAATGGCATCCGGGCGCTCTTTACGGATCACCCGGTCGACAAATTCGAGGGTCAGCGGCTCCATGTATACCTGATCGGCAATGTTTGTATCAGTCATGATGGTCGCCGGATTGGAATTAATTAAAATGACATCGTATCCTTCTTCCTTTAACGCCTGGCACGCCTGGGTGCCGGCATAGTCAAACTCCGCCGCCTGTCCGATCACGATAGGGCCGGAGCCAATCACTAATATTTTTTGGATATCTGTACGTTTTGGCATGGTGACTCCCCTTTTATATGCGAGTAGGTACTTTTTCGTAGCGGTTCATCAAGCGGACAAACTGATCAAAAAGGTCGTTCGCATCGCTCGGCCCCGGGCAGGCCTCCGGATGGTACTGAACGCTGAAGGCCGGATATTCGCGGTGCTCGACGCCTTCTACGGTGCCGTCATTAACGTTGACGTGCGTCAGGACGAGGTCTGTTCCCATCAGCGAATCCCGGTCTACGGTGTAACCGTGGTTCTGGGAGGTGATGTCGACCCGGCCGGTTTTCACTTGTTTAACTGGATGATTACCACCGCGGTGGCCGAATTTAAGCTTGGACGAGGTGGCCCCGCAGGCAAGGCTTAACAACTGGTGCCCGAGGCAGATGCCAAACACCGGCACTTCCCCGACCAGGCTCCGGAGCGTCTCTACCGCCTCAGGTACATCTTCAGGGTCCCCGGGACCGTTACTGAGCATCACCCCGTCCGGATTCAGGGCAAGCACTTCTTTCGCTGTGGCGTTGTATGGCAGTACAAATACGTCACAGCCGCGGCTGAGCAGATTTCGGGTAATGCCGTGCTTGGCGCCGTAGTCCATCAGTACTACCCGTTTGCCGTTGCCCGGCGCATGGTAGGCATTTTTTGTACTGACCCGGGACACCTGATCCCGGGGGTCGATCCACTGCTGCAGCTCACGGACAGCTTCCTCTTCATCTACTTCTTCCGTACACAGCCTGCCCCGCAGTGTACCGGCAGTCCGGATCATTTTGGTAAGGCGGCGTGTATCAATGCCGCACAGCCCTGGAATGTCTTTTTCTTTGAGCCATTCGCTGAGCGTTCCGATGCTTCGGAAATTGCTCGGGTGTGAAGCTGCTTCTTTGATGATCAACCCGCCGGCAGAAGGATGCATCGTTTCAAAATCGTCACGGTTAATGCCGTAATTGCCGATCAGCGGATACGTCAGCGTCACTAGCTGATCGCAGTAGGACGGGTCGGATAAAATTTCCTGATAGCCGGTCATGCCGGTATTAAACACAACTTCTCCCACAGTTTCCCGTTCGCTTCCAATACCTTCCCCGTGAAAAACAGCCCCATTTTCCAATATTAATTTCCGCTTCATTTTTGCACCTCTTTCTTTTGATACACGGTTTGTCCATTTACGATTGTAAGTACCGGCCAACCTTTAAGCTTCCAGCCGGTAAACGGTGTGTTTTTTCCCTTGGATACAAACTGGCCGGGGTCGACTGCCTCTTCGTGCTCCAGATCAATGAGCGTCAGGTCTGCAAAAGCGCCGGCAGAAAGCGTGCCGGCAGACAGGCCAAACACCCTGGCCGGCCGTCCGGTCATTGAGGCAAGCAGATGTTCCAGGGTGCACACTCCGTTTAAAACCAGTTCGTTATATAAAAGCGGAAAAGCTGTTTCAAATCCCGTAATACCAAACGGTGCTTCGCCTATCGGCCGTGCTTTTTCTTCTGCTGCGTGAGGCGCATGATCGGTCGCTATAAAATCAATGGTGCCATCGAGCCAGGCTTCAAGCAGCGCCTGCCGGTCACCCCGGGAACGCAGCGGCGGATTCATTTTATAGTTTGTATCCACCTCCGGGATGTCATCTTCGCTCAGTAGCAGATGATGCGGCGTCACTTCAGCCGTTACGTGAATACCCGCGCGTTTGGCATCGCGAATCAGCCGCACGGATTCCTTCGTGCTTACGTGACATACGTGATAATGGCAGCCGGCCGCTTCAGCAAGCAAAATATCGCGTGCAATATGCACCGATTCAGCTATCGCCGGTATGCCCTGGAGTCCGTTCTTTTCTGCAAACCTGCCGGCGTGCACGCTGCCACCATAAACAAGGGTGTTTTCTTCACAGTGTGCTACCACCGGCATGTTAAGCGCTGCCGCTTCGAGCATAGCTTCATACATGACAGAGGCGTCCTGCACGCCCACTCCGTCATCCGTAAAAGCAAAGGCCCCGTGCTCCTTCAGCGTTTTCATGTTCGTTCGTTTTCTGCCTTCCTGTTTCTCCGTAATGGAAGCATACGGATGAACACGGACAGCAGCCGTGGCTTCAATGCGCTCATACAGCAGATCAAGCTTTCCGGCAGAGTCGGGCACCGGGTACGTATTGGGCATCGGGCACACCGTAGTGAAACCGCCTTTGGCCGCTGCCTGCGTACCTGAATAAATGGTTTCTTTGTGCTCGCCTCCCGGCTCGCGGAGATGCACGTGTACGTCGACCAGGCCTGGAGCGAGCAGGCACCCTTTCGCGTCAACCACCACTTCCGCTTCCTCAGGTGCACGGCCTGTTTCCTGAATACGTCCGTTTTCAATCAGCACATCACGGGATTCGATCGTTTCCTGTGGGGTAAACACCTGTGCGTTAATTATCCATCCATTCATTTCCAATCTCCTCCTTTTGCCTGCCTTAAAACGTGATCAAGCACAGCCATGCGAACATATACGCCGTTAGTCATCTGCTTGAAAATTCTCGAGCGGCTGCCCTCCACGAGCTCGTCTGCTATTTCCACGCCCCGGTTGATTGGAGCCGGGTGCATAATAATACTTTTATCCTTCATCCGCTGCGTTCGCTCTACGGTGAGCCCGTAAGCTTCGTGATAATCGTTTGGCCCGGCTATCAGCTGAACCGTGTGGCGCTCATGCTGTATGCGGAGCATCATCATGACGTCCGCCACCTCCACTGCTTCATCCATCGGTATAAAGCGGCTGCTCATGGCTTCATCCATCCATTCCTTTGGCCCCGATACGTATACTTTCGCTCCGAGGCGCTCCAATACCTCTACGTTTGAACGGGCGACCCGGCTGTGCCGGATGTCTCCAGCGATGACGACCTTTACTCCGGCAAACCTGCCAAACTCCTGCTGAATAGTCATTAAATCCAGAAAAGACTGGGTTGGGTGATGCCCGCAGCCGTCCCCTCCGTTAATGATGGGAATGTTAATAAAGTCCCGAAGCTCATCGAAGTACCGTTCCTGCTCATGACGGATAACCACCACATCCGCACCAATGCTTTCCAACGTGCGTACCGTGTCGTACAGGCTCTCTCCTTTTTTTACGCTTGAAGTTGCAGCGTCAAAATGCAGAATCCCAAGACCAAGGTTTTGCTCGGCCGCTTCAAAACTGAGCTTCGTCCGGGTACTCGGTTCAAAAAACAAATTCGCCGCGTATAAAGGAAGGGTCGTCCGCTCCCGTTTCATGTCTGCGAACTCGTTCGCTCGCGTCAACAATTCGTGGATCTGGCGCACATTCCACTCTTCCATGGTCAGCACATGCTGCACGACTGCCGTTTTTGAAGTTTTCATACTCATCATTGTTTCCGCTCCTTTTCAATGCTCTCGTCCTTCATAAAAAAACCCGGAGTCGGAAAGACTCCAGGTTTACGGGTATGATGAAACGCCCCGCGCAGGATACACTGCTGCCGGGAGTGTTTTCATGCCGTTCAACCTTGGATGTCTCTCTGTACTTCCTTAAAGGATGATTAAGCTGCCTTATTTTTTGATGTGGACGTACTTGCGGATTCAAACATTGACCGGTTGCCGTAGGAGTCCTTTTTCCCCGGAAGCACTGCATGCAAAATCATCCCAATCACTGTTGCAAGCGCCATGCTCGAAATCTCAAAGTATTCCCCAATTTCGATGAACGCTCCTCCAATACCAGTCACCAGAATGACTGAGCTGATAATCAGGTTCCGCTTAATGCCAAGATCAATATTATTATCAATCAGCATCCGGAGCCCGTTCGAGGCAAT
This sequence comes from Marinococcus salis, assembly GCF_054971365.1. Classification (NCBI taxonomy): domain Bacteria; kingdom Bacillati; phylum Bacillota; class Bacilli; order Caryophanales; family Bacillaceae; genus Marinococcus; species Marinococcus salis. The sequence continues at coordinate 149,327 of NZ_JBQOJB010000004.1, forward strand.
AATGCCAAAGAGCAGAATAGAAACGCCGCCCATTACGGCTCCTGGAATGCTTGCGATAAAGGCCTCCACCTTTCCGATAAATCCGAAGCTGATGGCAAGTACCGCCGCTCCGCCGATGACATATACACTGAATACGCGGGTGATGGCAAGCACGCCGATGTTTTCCCCGTATGTCGTGTTTGGCGGCCCGCCAAGCACCGCGGCAAACATAGTGGCTACACCATCTCCCATAATGGAACGATGGAGCCCTGGTGACTCCAGAAAGTTTTTCTCTGCTACCTTGCTTAACACGAGCTGGTCGCCGATGTGTTCAGCAATTGTTACCAGCGCAATTGGTGCCATGATGGCGATGACACTCCAGCTCCAGTCCGGGCTGTATGTCGCAAAAGGTACCGAGAAATCCGGCACCTGAATCCAGGCGGCCTCCCCGATAGCTTCTGTGTTTACCATTCCGGCAGCAAGCGCCGTCATGTAGCCGCCGATGATGCCAAACAGCACCGGAATAATCCTGAAAAATCCCCGGAAAAACACGGAAGCGACAATGACAATCGCAAGTGTCACAGCAGCGACGCTCATATGGCGCATCGGTTCATTGTAGTTTCCGGTGTCTGCGTTGTAGTTCATCGACATTTCGATTGCTGTCGTCGCAAGGCCAAGACCGATGACCATAATGACCGGACCGACTACTACCGGCGGAAGAATATTCATCAGCCAGCCTACACCGGCTTTGCGTATAATCAGCGCCGTAATTCCGTAAACAAGTCCCGCAGCAAACGACCCAAGCATCACACCCCCCGGGCCTCCGATGGATAAAGCAGCAATAATCGGGAAGATAAATGCAAATGATGAACCAAGATAGGCCGGTATTTGTCCTTTGGTAATCGCCAGATAGGCGAGTGTTCCAAGGCCGCTCGAGACCAGCGCTACCGCGGGACTGAGTCCCGTAAGCGCCGGCACTAGTATTGTCGATCCAAACATGGCGAACAGATGCTGCAGGCTAAGAATCAGCCAGGTGGCCGGTGCCGGGCGGGTCTGAATATGGATATCTTCACTATTTTTCATGATAAACCTCCATTAGTATTGGCATGGAGGGAAGAAACGCTTTCGTCTCATCCCTTCTTGAACTCACGGGTCCAAATTAAAGAGAACTGATCTTATGCCGAGTGGATACTAACCTGATCTTCACCGTCTTCTTCTGCCATATTAACGGCGATAATTTCTTCGCGCGATGTCGGCACGTTTTTACCAATGTAATCCGGGCGTACCGGCAGCTCCCGGTGGCCCCGGTCCACAAGTACCGCCAGCTGAATCTGTGCTGGCCGTCCGCTGTCCATCATAGCGTCCATCGCTGCCCGTACCGTTCGTCCAGTGTATAACACGTCGTCCACGAGTATTACTGTCTTACCGGTGACGTCCTCGGGGAGTGTTGCTCCGTGGAGCTCCGGCTCCCGGCTGTTATTATTGTGGGATAAATCGTCGCGGTACATCGTAATGTCCACTTCGCCAATCGGTATGGCATTTCCTTCAATCCGTTCGATGCTCTCTGCGAGCCGGTTGGCAATGTAAATCCCCCGCGTTTTTATCCCGACCAGGATACAGTCTTCCACGCCTTTATTCCGTTCAATAATTTCATGTGACACTCTCGTCAACGCTCTCCGGATCGCTTGTTCATCCAAAAGCACCCGTTCCATCTGCACCATCCTCCTTTTCTTCAATGAAAAAGCCCTCATCCTGTGAGGATGAGGGCTTGAGGCTCCGGATACGCGCCATTACAGGCCGGGTATATACATACGCCGCCCTTAGGAATTTTGCGTTCGGACACCACCTCTTCTCAGCCTCACGGGACTGTGTTAAAAAGGCATTCGTTTTTATCGTTATTACGTAGTATGACAGTCTTTTTCTGTGCGGTCAACTGGTTTTGTCAAGTTCATCAATCGCTGCCTGTATTTCCTGTGGCAGTTCAGCTTCCACTTCGATCCATTTTCCGCTGACAGGGTGCTCGAAGCGGAGGCGGTAAGCATGAAGTGCCTGTCCCGGCAAAGCCAGGGTTTTCCGGCGTCCATACTTTGGATCAGCTGCAACCGGATGGCCGATCTGGGCAAAATGTACCCGGATCTGGTGCATGCGGCCAGTTTCGAGCTCACATTCCACAAACGTATATTTGTGCCACCATTGAAGCACTTGGAAATGAGTCACCGCCGGCTTGGAGTTTTCTCTTACAGCCGCCATTTTCTGTCGGTCATGAGGATCGCGCCCGATCGGCATGTCGATTTTTCCGGTTTCATGTGGTACTTCTCCGTGCACAATCGCCTTGTATTTACGCTCAATTTTTCGGTTTTTCATCTGATTCGATAATTGCTCGTAAGCTTCAGGATGCTTGGCTGCTATCAGCAGACCCGAGGTATCTTTATCCAGGCGATGAATCAGCCCAGCCCGGGCTTCAGGATAATTCTGCCACTCCGGATAGCGGTGCAGAAGTCCATTCATTAATGTGCCGCGGAGGTGACCAGGGGCCGGGTGCACGACCATCCCTGCCGGTTTATAAATTACCACTACATCGTCGTCCTCATAACGTACGTCAAGCTCCATTTCTTCAGGAGTCATCTCTTCATGACTTTCTTTTGGTACACTAACATCGATTCGATCCCCGGCCTGGAGCTTGTAATTGTTTTTGACCCGGCTGTCATTGACCGTAATCCAGCCGTCTTTGACCCACTGCTGTACAACTGAGCGGGACTCTTCCAGCTCGTCTGCCATTAGACGGTCAACTCTTGTGCCCTGTTCTTCTTCATTAACGGTTCGTGAATTCATGTGTTTCTTCCTTCTTTCGTGATCTTTCGTCTAAAAACATGCCAATAATCAACCATGCTACACCTACTGTGAGGGCAGCATCCGCAACATTGAAAATTGGGTAATTGTAGGCAAACAGGTAAACATCAACAAAATCGACTACTTCTCCAAATAAAATACGGTCAATGAAATTTCCAATAGCTCCTCCCAGAACGAGTGCCAGCGGGATACCAAAGGTAAATGAGAGCGTTCCATATTGCTGCAGGTAATACACTACCACCGCTATCACGACAATCGTAATAAGTATAAAAAACCAGCGCTGGCCCTGCAGGATGCCAAAGGCCGCTCCTTCGTTCCGGTGAGAGGTCAAATATAGAAAGGATGGGACAATTTCAAAGCTTTCTCCAACACGCATGGAGGCAGCTACTATGTATTTGGTTGCCTGGTCGAAAATAACAATCAGCGCAGCCAGCAGGTAATGCCATTTAATAATTTTCATACAGCCTCTTTCATCCTCTCTTACGGAGTGCGTTCCACCCTTAGCATTTTAGCACATATTCACGGGTGCGAACAGCGCCCCGAAGGAACCTTCCGCCTTTTGCTTTGCATAAAAAAAAGCCCCCTTTATAATCAGGGGGCTCCCGTATTAGGATTGATTAACGTTTTCTTTCTGATGCATTACCGAAGCACAGCGGCTGCACAGATCCGGGTAAGCCGGGTCTTCTCCTACTGTTTCGGTTACTTCCCAGCAGCGTTCGCAGCGTTCACCCTCCGCTGCTCCTACAACAACGCTTACTTCATCAAGCTTCGACGCTTCTGCCGGAGCTTCGGATGCTGAGCCGGCGACTTCCGCTTTCGACACAATAAAGAGCGTCTTTAAGCGGGTTACGCTCTGAAGCATGTCTTTAACTTCCCCGTCTGCATAAATGTCAACCGAGGCTTCAAGCGACTTGCCAATCACTTTTTCTCCCCTCGCTGTCTCCAGCGCCTTCAACACATCGTCCCGGACATCCATGAGACGATCCCATTTTCGCCGGAGCGCTTCGTCCTCTGCAGAACGGTCTGCCTGCGGCATGTCCGTCAGCTGCACGCTGTCTGCTTCTGTCTGAGGGATAAACTCCCATACCTCTTCGGCCGTATGCGGGATAATTGGGGCAGCCATCTGTACGAGGGCAGTTAAGGTGTCATACAGTACTGTCTGGATCGCCCGTCGGCGGACGTCGTCTTCATGCTCAACATAAAGCGTATCCTTGGCAATATCGAGATAAAATGAGCTCAGGTCGACGGTACAGAAATTGTGAAACGTCTGATAGACATTGACGAACTGATACTCTTCATAGCCGGCCCGGATTTTTGTGATTAAATCCTGCAGACGCAGGTGCATATACTGGTCAAGCTCGCTCCAGTCCGATGGCGAAATCCGGTGTTTTTCCGGATCAAAATCACTCAGGTTCCCGAGCATAAACCGGAATGTATTACGGATTTTACGGTATGCTTCAGCGATTTGCTTTAAGATGTTGTCCGACAGCCGGTGATCCGCCTGATAATCAACACTCGACACCCAAAGCCGGAGAATATCCGCCCCGAGCTGCTTTGTGATGTCATTGGGCGAAATTGTGTTACCGAGCGATTTACTCATTTTTTTGCCTTCCCCGTCCATCGTAAAGCCGTGACTCAGCAATGACCGGTATGGCGATTTTCCGGTGACCGCAACGCTCGTTGTAAGAGAAGAATTAAACCAGCCGCGGTATTGATCAGAGCCTTCGAGATACATATCAGCCGGACGCTGCAGAAGCGGAGATGCCTCAAGCACTGATTGATGCGAGGAGCCGCTGTCAAACCATACGTCCATGATATCCATTTCCCGTGTAAAGCTGCCATTTGGGCTATGGTCCGAGGTGAATCCTTCCGGCAGGAGCTCCGCCGTCTCCCACTCAAACCATACGTTGGAACCATGGGTGCGGAACAGCTCGGAGACGTGCTGGATAGTTTCATCGTTAATGATCGCTTCTTCGTCCTCGGCGTAAAAGACCGGGATCGGCACACCCCAGGCACGCTGTCTGGATATACACCAGTCGCCCCGGTCCCGCACCATATTATACAGGCGCGTTTCGCCCCAGGCAGGCGTCCATGTCACGTGGCTGATTTCATCTAAAAGCTCTCCGCGAATATTCTCGATCGAAGCAAACCACTGATCAGTCGCCCGGTAAATGACCGGCTTTTTCGTTCTCCAGTCATGCGGATAGGAGTGGCTGAAGAAGTTCAGCTGCAACAGCGCTCCGAGCTGGTCCAGGTTATCCGTGATCGCTTTGTTCGCTTTATCATAAAAGAGACCTTCAAACCCAGGCGCCTCCTCAGTAAACACCCCTTTGTCGTCTACAGGACAGAGCGTGTCAAGCCCGTACTGCTGGCCTACAATAAAGTCTTCTTCCCCGTGGCCCGGAGCTGTGTGCACGCAGCCGGTACCGGCGTCCAGCGTTACGTGGTCGCCGAGAATAACGAGAGAGTCCCGGCCATAAATAGGGTGCTCAGCCATCACATACTCAAGGTCACGGCCCTTCATACGTTTTGTAATTTCATAGCCGTCCCATTCGAGCTTCTGTTCAAGCTCCTCCAGGAGCCCTTCAGCCACAACATACTTTTCGCCGCCCGCTCGAACCACGACGTAATCAAGCTCGGGGTGTACCGTGATCGCCAGATTGGCAGGTATAGTCCACGGCGTCGTAGTCCAGATGATAAACTTTTCATCGCCTTCAAGTACGTCCTTGCCGTCCTTAACCGCAAACGAAACATAAATAGACGGAGAGCGCATATCGTGGTATTCGATCTCTGCTTCTGCCAGGGCCGATTCCGAAGACGGCGACCAGTAGACCGGTTTTTTGCCTTTATAAATATGGCCCCGTTTGGCCATCTCCCCAAATACCTGGATCTGTTGGGCTTCGTATTCATGATTCATTGTCACATACGGGTTTTCCCAATCGCCTCTTACTCCAAGACGTTTGAACTGTTCGCGCTGACGGTCAATTTGCTTCTCCGCATATTCTTCACAGGCGGCGCGAAATTCAGCTGTTGTCATTTTTTTTCGGTCCACTTTTTTATTTTTCGTCAATGCTGTTTCTATCGGAAGGCCGTGAACATCCCAGCCCGGCACGTAGGGAGCATGGTAGCCCGTCATCGATTTGTAGCGGACGATAAAATCCTTGAGTACTTTATTCAGGGCATGGCCCATATGGATGTCCCCGTTGGCATACGGAGGGCCATCGTGGAGCACAAACAGCGGCCGGTCCTGGGTGCGTGCTTGTACCCGTTCATAAATGCCCTGCTCGTTCCATGTTTTCTGGCGCTCCGGTTCTTTATTCGGCAGATTGCCGCGCATGGGAAATTTGGTTTTTGGCATTAGCAGTGATTCTTTATAACTCATTTCCGTTTCCTCCTTTATTACATTAAAAAGAGCCATCCTGAGCCCCCGTGCATAGGGGCGAGAATGACTCGCGGTACCACCCTGATGAGCGCAGGAAGCCATACAGCTCCCTGCTCGTCTCTTCATTGGCAATAACGGCTTTTCAAAAGCCGCCTTAACTTACTTTTTTGTTCAGTTAAGGAACTCCGGGGTGATAACAAAAATGCCCTGGTTCTGCGCTTTCACCAACCGCAGATCGCTGAGACCGGTACATTACTGCCTGCTCCCCTTCAACGTTTGTCGAATATGATAATGCAAAAGTATAATCTAGTTGCCGGTGTTAGTCAAGCCGTTCGCCGTCGCCTGCATAAACTTCTGCCTCTGCGGCTTCTTCTTCAGAAAGATTCAGCCATTCATCCGAATGAAGCATCTCCATCTGTGCTTCCAGAAGCATTTTAAACTTGGTCTGGTAAACAGAAGCCTGTTTTTTCAGCTCTTCAATTTCAAGCTCAATGCGGCGGGATTTGTTCAATGCTTCGTTGACGATCCGGTCCGCATTTTTTTCTGCTTCCTTCACCGTCAGTTCACCTTCTTTACGGGCGTTTTTCCGCACTTCTTCTGCTGATTCCTGGGCTACATATATTGATTTGTTCAGAGTTTCTTCGATATTGGAGAAGTGATTAATCCGGTCCTCCAGCTCTTTCGTACGTTCGTACATCTCATCACGTTCGCGGATGACATCTTCAAAATCCTTAATCAACTGTTTTAAAAAGTCATTCACTTCATCTTCATCGTATCCCCGGAAACCTCTTGTGAATTCCTTATTATGAATATCCAGTGGTGTTAAAGGCAAAATCGTTCACCCTTTCTCCTATTCAAGTATGTATAAAGGCCCGAGAGCCTGCTGCCTTTTTCTACATTCGCGGCAAAAAAGGCAGTTCCTTCTTTTAAAACAAAAAAGATTATTTTTTTCTTTTCTGTTCCTTAACCCCGTATACTATCCGCTGCTTATCTTTTTTGGTGCGTCCCAGCACCTCCATCAATTTGGAGCGGCCAAGCCCTCGTACCGAAACATAGTCCCCGGGGTGCAGGACGTAAGAGGATTGTTCAACCTTCTTCCAGTTCACGCGCACTTTCGCTTTTTCGATGAACGGCAGCGTTTTGCTTCTTGAAAGCCGGTACGCTTCTGCCATAAACGTATCAAGCCGAAGCGAAGAGACCGTCGTTTCGCGTTCCACCCACTCTTCTTCTATTGGAAGCATAGCGGAAAACGGCTTTTCCACCGGCGTCACGGAGACATTGGCAATTTTCGGGAGGTTCAGCTCGATATAGCTGCGGACTTCAGCAGCTGCCACGAATTGAAAGCGCCCCTCCCCTTCCAGGATATCACCGAACTTTTCCCGTTTTAATCCAATGCCCATCAGTGCCCCGAGCACATCTTTATGCTCAAGGGAAGCGAATTTCTGCGGATAAGAGATCTCAAACAATATCAGCTGAAAATCCTCCTGCTCCGGCTGTTCATAAAACGGATAAATTAACGCCCGTTTTCGCTCAGCATCATCGCTCCCCCCGGCAAACGCATAGTAGACGGTCTCGTCTTTGCCGATAACTGAAGCTAAAATATCCCGCTCCCGCGGATCGAGAAAATCGGTCAGCCGTCTTTCAAAGCTGGTTTCGACTGCTTCTTTCCAGTCCGCTGCCTGTTCCACCCAGGCCCTTTCTTCTGGACGGAAGTGTTCGAGCATATTCATGTTTTATTCACCTCAATTAAAACAACGCACCGGCATTAAAAAACAGCGCCCGTATGCCTGATTCTGCAAAAAAGAGTACAATGATGGCCACAATTGGTGAAATATCAAGCGGGCCGAGCGGTGGAATAAATCGGCGGAACGGCTCCAAATATGGTTCGCAAATCGAGCCGATAAACTGGCCGATCGTAGATTCTCTCGCATTTGGGAACCAGGACATGAAAATATAAACAATTAAAACAATACGGTAAATACTGATTAAACTGATCAACAAAGAACCTATAAGCTGCATAATCCCTCCCCTTTCTTTTTAATAGTGCTCATCCCGTTCTGAAATGATTTCTGTAATAGCGCCCGAAATATCTACATTTTCCGGCGCACAGAAAAAGATCTGGCTGCCAACCTTCTGAATATCCCCGCCGATAGCATAAACAGTACCGCTTAGAAAATCAACGATGCGCCGGCCCTGATCCTTTGGCACCCGCTGCAGATTGATGATCACTGCTTTCCGGCTGCACAGGTGATCGGCAATATCCTGTACTTCCTCGTAGCTGCGCGGCTCCAAGAGCATCACCTTCGAGGACTTCTGCACACTCTGCAGGCTCACCACGTTGCTTGGCGCCGCCCCCTGCTTGTTTTCATGCTGGGCATATTGCTCTTCTTCAGAAAGAGGAACTTCCTGTTCGACAACATCGTCGTCCATTTCAAAAAAACGCCGGAACTTCGAACGCAAACTCATCTTCTCCTCTCCTTTTTACACAGAGATACCGGCTGCTTTGTTACTTAACGCCGGAGTCTTTTATTCACCTACAAGCGAAGTGCCGAGCCGGATATGAGTAGCGCCTTCTTCAACAGCTACCATATAATCGTTGGACATTCCCATAGACAAATAACTGCAGGGCGCATGAGCCCAGCTTTTTTCCTGAATGTGTCCGCGCAACTCATTCATCTGCCGGAAAACCGGCCGGGTTCGTTCAGCATCCTCTTCAAATGGGGCGAGCGTCATTAATCCTACGATTCGGAGCCGGGGCAGTTTCATCAGCGATTCAATGAACGGTTCCACCTTTTCCGGGGAAAGCCCTGCTTTGCTTTCTTCTCCCGAAACATTCACCTGCACGAAGCATTCGGTAACTGTTTCTTCGGACCGTTTGTTGATTTCTTCTGCCAGGCTCCAGCGGTCGAGTGAATGAATGTATGCACATTTACCGATAATTTTTTTTGCTTTTTTTGATTGGAGGGTACCGATAAAATGAATGTCCGCCCGGCCGGAAACAGCTTCGTATTTTTCAAGTGCTCCTTCCACACGGTTTTCCCCTAAATTGGTTATTCCGGCGTTCACTGCCTCTACCGCGCGCTCCGGGGAGACATACTTTGTAACAGCAATGCATGTTACCTCCCCCGGGTCCCGGCCGGAGGCTTCGCAGGCACGGCCGATATTACGTTTTATCGCTTTCCAGTTGGATTCCACAGTGTTCAAGTGCAGCATCCTCCCTGCCTATATAATATAGATATAACTCATCATTCGTCCAGTTTTCCCGTTTTCACGGCGATGGGAGAAAAACAGCTCTTCCTCAGCGTAAGTACAGTAACGGCTGACAGCAATACGTTCGGGAGCTATTCCTGCACGTTCAAGCAGAAGCCTGTTAGCAATCTTTAGGTCAAGCTCATACCGGCCGTTTGCCTTTTGAATCCACGGCTTATGGTATAAAAAAACTTCTTTATCCTGAAAAGATTGGATGACTGCTTCATTTACCTCATAGTTGGCTCCGGATATCGACGGCCCAATGGCAGCATACATCTGCTCCACCGGGACTCCCTTCTCTATAAAAGCACGTACCATTTCTCCGCCGATGTCCGCTGCAGTTCCTTTCCACCCGGCGTGGGCCAGCCCGGCCACTGCAGAGCTCTCTGTATAAAAGAACAGAGGTACACAATCAGCATAAAAGCTCACAAGCGTAACGTCCTTCGATTGCGTAATTAGGCCGTCAGCTTCCGCCACAGCGGTCTCTCTTTGCTCACTGCCTTTGCCTGCATCGCTTTGGCCCACTTCCACAATCCGGCTGCCGTGGACCTGCTCCTCGGCAATCCACGTAGATAACGGGCGGTTAATATGCCTGGCAGTGATCATGCGATTATTTATAGTGATATTATTGTCTTCCCCTACATGGAAAGCCGTATTCCGACTTTCATAAGGCGGCTTTCCTATGCCATCTGTTCTGGTGGTAAAACCGGCGGCCACTGCTGGACTTTTCGTTTCCAGCTGAAGAATGCCGTTTGTTAAAAGATGAAACGGCTCGTGCTTCATGCCATCATGCCCTTTCTGCTTATTGATCGGTTTGCACAAAACTCATCGCTTTATTATCCGTGTGCTCCAGCGAAGAAAAGCGGGCCGTGTCCGGCCCGCTTTTTTCTTCTATCGCCTGCCCCGCTTTAGCGGCGGCGCCGGTTGCGCAGAAATGTTGGAATATCGAGTCCTTCGTCTTCCTCCTGTCCCTCTCTGGACGATTCGTTTTCAGAAACAGGCTCTTCCTTCCATTCCTGTTGAGGCGCAGGCTGCTGTGGCTGCTGCGGAGCCTGTTGTCTTGACGGCTGCTGCCGGGAAACAGTCTGTCGGCCGCCGCCGCGTGTTCCCTGCGCGCTCCGCTGATCTTCACTATCCTGAAAGCCGGTCGCAATAACAGTAACGACGATCTCATCTTTCAGGTTTTCGTTAATCACTGAGCCGAAGATCATATTAACATCTGTATCCGAAGCTTCAGATACAATCTCAGCAGCTTCGTGCACTTCAAACAGACTCAGGTTGGAGCCGCCGGTGATGTTCATCAGAACGCCCTGGGCGCCTTCCACAGATGTTTCAAGCAGCGGGCTTGAAATGGCTTTCTTTGCTGCTTCCACGGCCCGGTTCTCTCCAGTGGAAATACCAATTCCCATCAGCGCAGAACCTTTTTCACTCATGATGGTTTTTACGTCAGCGAAATCCAGGTTGATAAGACCCGGCACCGCGATCAGGTCACTAATGCCCTGTACACCCTGGCGGAGAACGTTGTCCGCTTCACGGAACGCCTCAAGCATTGGTGTGCTTTTATCTACGATTTCAAGCAGACGGTCGTTTGGAATTACAATCAACGTGTCCACTTTCTCTTTCAGGGAAGAAATGCCATTGGAGGACTGCACTGCACGCTTCTTGCCTTCAAACGTAAACGGGCGTGTAACGACACCTACTGTCAAAGCCCCGATTTCTTTAGCTACTTCAGCAATCACCGGAGCCGCACCAGTACCTGTGCCTCCGCCCATGCCAGCTGTGATAAATACCATATCGGCACCAGTCAGCGCTTCCTCGAGCTGTTCTTTACTTTCTTCCGCAGCCTTTTTCCCGATCTCCGGGTTCGCGCCGGCGCCAAGGCCTCTAGTCAATTTCCCGCCTAGTTGAAGCTTTGTTTCTGCCTCTGATAATTTTAACGCCTGGGCGTCTGTGTTTACAGCAATAAATTCGACTCCCTGTAAACCGTTCTCGATCATACGATTCACAGCGTTCGAACCGCCCCCGCCGACACCGATGACTTTAATCTGGGCTAGCTGGTCCATATCCATTTCAAATTCCAACATATGTGGTCCTCCTATATAGTCGTTTTATCCATCGTTACTTAATTATTCAAAGAAAGATTTAAATACGCTTCGCATCCGCTCTTTAAACCCAGGCTCTTCCGGATCTTTTTCCTTTGTCCGGTTTTGCTGGCGCGTGCTTGAACCATTGCGGTAATTAGAGTCTCCTGCTGAAGCCGGACGGTCTGATTCAGCGTATTTCTCAGAGCGTCCTGCGGCTACAACGGACTCCTCCCCACTATGAACCTTCATGCTTTTATATGCAAATTCAATCAAGCCAATGCTTGCGGTGTACGTTGGCTCACGGACACCGATGTAGTCCGGCATGGCAAGACGGACATGCTGTTTCCAAATGTCCTGGGCAAGCTCAAGCGTTCCCGGCATCATGACTGCCCCTCCGGTTAACACGTAACCGCCGGGCAGATCATGATAACCCATGCGGGAGATCTCCTGCTGTACTAATGTAAGAATTTCTTCCATTCTTGGCTCGATTATCTCTGCGAGTTCGAGCTGCGTGAATTTTTTCTGGTCGTTGTTGCCAAGCGTCTGAATCGAAAATGACAAATCATCCGAAGCGTCATCGATAAAGGCGTGGCCATGCTCAAGCTTCAAGCGCTCCGCTTCTTCTGCAGTCGTTCTGATGCCTACAGAAATATCGTTGGAGATATGGCTGCCGCCGATCGGAAGAAAGGACATTGTCTGGAGCTGCCCTTCCTGAAACACAGAAACCGTGGTTGAGCCGCCGCCAATATCAATTAATGCAACGCCAAGAGAACGCTCGTCCTTTGATACGGCTACACTCCCTGAAGCCAACGGCTGCAATACAATATCTGCGATTTCCAGTCCTGCTCGCTCCACACAGCGTAGTAGGTTATGTAAAGCGGTTTTAGCTCCTGTAATAATAGTCCCTTCCATTTCCAGGCGGGTGCCGAGCATGCCACGCGGGTCTTTAATTCCGTCCATTCCGTCTACAATAAACTGGGCTGGAATGATATCAATAATTTCTCTGTCAGGCGGTATACTCATTACATGCGCTGCGTCAATGACCCTTTCTACATCCTCATCCTGAATCTCGCGGTCTGTGCTTGATACAGCCACGATTCCATTACATGCCCGCATTTCCACTTGATTGCCGTTAATTCCTACAATGACTTGCTTTACTTCCAGATCAACCATTCGTTCAGCCTGGTCTACAGCCTCTTTAATCGCTTTAACCGTTTCATCGATATCGACGATCGCGCCTTTTCTCATACCGATAGACGGCGCCCGGCCGACTCCAATAATTTTCAAGGCGCCACCGCTCATATCTCCGATAATCGCTCGGACAGACGATGTGCCGACATCAAGACTGACATACAAATTTTCACTGTTCAAGGTTGGGCACCCCCTTATAGATCTATTTTCGCTTCAACGTTATAGCTATTACATCTTTTATAATTCCATACGCAACAGAATGTTTCCGGTTGCGCTTCCATTAATAATATATGGCAGTATTTTTGGGTGAGTTAAGAGAAATACGCCTTCTTTTCAGTCTACAACAACTATCTTCAATGGAAAAGGCAATTTTCAAACAATATTCATTCTTTTATCGTTCAGCTTCATTACCACTATTGTTTTCTTCTGATTCAGAAGAACTTCCTTCTGCTCCCTCAGGAGTATTGTTTCCTTCGATAAAACTCTCCTCAGGAACTTCCTGTGTCCCTTCATTTCCTTGCACAGATCCTTCTTCCGATTCTGTTGCTTTAAAGTACGGCGCTCTCATCATGTAAAGCACTCCATCCTGGCCGGCCTCAATGTTTCTTGCAATAGATGGATACGATCCCATGTATTCTGCAAAATCTGATACAGAGCTGCGTACCTCCAGACCATCATTCATATAAAGAGTGATATTGTCTTCATTACTCTCAGAAGGCTCGAAATACACTTCTGAAATCCGGTTGGTTACCCCCTCGCCAAGTTTACCAAGCTCTTCAGCAAATGCTCCGAGTCTGTCTTCATTATTAAAATTCTGCAAAAGCGGCGCATCGGCGGGAAGCTCCTTGTTTACCTTTTCTGTCAGCGTATGGCCGTTTTCAAGCACTGGGGCGTAAGCTCCTTCTGCCTGGGTGTAGGCAACTTTTTCATACTCAGTAACTTCAATATTTACGGTCGCTGGCCAAGATCTTGACACTTCTGCTTCTTCGACTTCCGGCAGTTGTTCTACATTATTTTTAATCACGTTTCTGTCCATTTCCCAAATATTCGTACCGACCTGGACCCCGCTCTCTTCTTTAATAGCCTGCTTCTCTGTAAAATGGGATCCACTCGTTTCAATACTACGGATATGACTTAACGGAGATTGAAAATAGATAACCAGCCCAATCAGAATAAAAAACACAGCCAGATAGATGAACAGCCGCCGTCGAGATTTTTGCCGGCGCTGCTCTTTTAAACTGGGATGGTGTTCTTCGAGCGAGACCAGCTTGCCATCATTTGGCTTCCTCACACCGCAGTCCTCCTCTATTCCCTCGCGTATCAGCTATCGGCTGATCTTCTTTTTACGATTTCCACTTCGGTCTCGAGGTCAATGCCGTAAGCATCTTTAACGGAGGACCGGGCTTTTTCAATTAAAGCAAGCACATCAGATGCTTTGGCGTTCCCTATGTTGACAATAAAGTTCGCATGCAGCTCTGATATCTGCGCCCCGCCAATCACGTGCCCTTTTAGCCCAATGTTTTCAATAAGCTCCCCGGCATGGTCCGGAAGAGGGTTTCGAAATACGCTTCCGGCGCAAGGGTAGGCCCACGGCTGCGTCTCTCTTCTGTACTCTTTGTAGTCCTGCATTTCCTTAAAAATGACATCCTTTTCGCCCTGTTCAAGCTTCAATCTGGCAGCAACACATATGCCTTTGTCCGACTGGAGCCTTGAGGTGCGGTAGGCAAATCCCATTTCCTTATTTGGTATCCACTCCATTGTGCCATCTGGAAATAAGATTAGAGCTTCCGTCAGAACCTTCGACATGTCAGAGCCATGGGCCCCAGCATTCATAAATACTGCACCGCCCACACTCCCCGGGATCCCTCCGGCAAATTCCATGCCTCCGTATCCGTCTCTGCTTAGAATTGTAGCAAGCCGTACTAAAGGATAACCCGCTTCCACAGTAACTGTACCGTTATCATTTTCCATATTGGCGAGCTTTGTGCCAAATTTCAACACTACCCCTTCAATGCCTTCATCATCCACCAGCAGGTTTGAGCCCCGGCCGATAGCACGCCATGGCAGGCGTTCTTCCTGAATCCATTTCATCGCGTTCGTCAGCTCTTCTACGCTTGTCGGCTCAATCAGCCAATCTGCCGGACCTCCAATCTTCCAGGTCGTATGCTTTTCCAGTGGTTCATCTTTCATTACTTTTCCAAAGTCTTCAAAGTCCCACGCTGATTCCGCCTCTTGTCCCATGTAATCCCCTCCTGTTTTCTTATTCATTTATTTCAGGTTCCCTGGATTCATCACATTTTTGTTTTTATATACTCTCTTTTAACGAATGCATCATTTCGATCCATTCCTGAAGCCACCTTACGAAGGTGGCTTCAGGAGTGGAGCAAACCCGCACTCCTTCTCACCTGTACTTTCCGACGCATTCTATAAATGTCCGGCCGCGTTCTTCAAACGTCTGGAACTGATCCCAGCTTGCACAGGCAGGGGAAAGCAATAGCACGTCCCCACTTTCAGAGAGCTGAAAGCCTTTATCCACAGCATCTTCCAAAAATTCTGTACGGTGAATTTCAGTTACTCCTGCTTCCTGTGCAGAGGCCGCTAGTTTATCTCTCGTCTGGCCATATGCGACTATTGCTTTGATTTTTTGAAAAGAATCTATCAGCTCATCAAAGGTATTACCACGGTCGAGTCCTCCAGCGAGCAGTACTACCGGCTCTTCAAAAGCTTCAATTGCTTTTTGGGTAGAGAGCATGTTTGTAGCTTTGGAATCGTTATAAATTTTACGCCCATTCACGATTCCACTAAATTCGAGACGGTGCTCGATGCCGTGAAAATCAGATAACGCCGATTCAATAGCTTCATTGGAAGCCCCCAGTACTTTTGCTGATGCAATAGCCGCGAGCATGTTCTCTTTATTGTGCGCCCCGGGCAGAGAGGCACGGTCCAGAGCCATTACCGGCTCCGTTTTAAAATAAAACATACCGTCTTTAATGTATGCTCCGCCTTCACAAACTGAGGAAGTTGAAAAGGGTACGAGCGCTGCGC
The DNA here is from genome assembly GCF_054971365.1 of Marinococcus salis. Lineage (NCBI taxonomy): Bacteria > Bacillati > Bacillota > Bacilli > Caryophanales > Bacillaceae > Marinococcus > Marinococcus salis. Next base: position 165,107 of record NZ_JBQOJB010000004.1, read on the forward strand.
CGGAACGCTCTGCAATTCGCTTAACTTCTTTCTGGTCATAATTATAGACCGCTGCATCTTCTTTCGTCATGTTTTGAAAGAGCTTCGCTTTGGACTGCTCGTAATCATTCCGTGACCCGTGATAATCCAGGTGGGCATCAAAAATATTTAACAGTACGCCAACCTTGGGACGGAACTGCTGTATTCCTTTCAGCTGAAAGCTCGAGACCTCTGTAACCATAATCTGGTTCTTTTTGATCTGAGGAGCTACTTCACACGCCACCTTCCCAATATTACCAGCTACAGCCGCTTCCCTGTGGTCCTTTTTGAAAATAGCCTGGATTAATGAAGTGGTGGTTGTTTTCCCGTTTGAGCCTGTAATGGCCACCATTGTTCCTTCACAAAGCGCTGCCGCAAGCTCAATCTCCGTAATAATATTGAAATTTTTTTCCACGGCTTTTTCAATAAATGGGTGATGGTAAGGAATACCAGGGTTTTTAACAATGACCGAAAACGGTTCATCAAGCAAGGAAAGCGGGTGGTCTCCTGTAACCAACCGTATTCCAAGATTTTCAATCTCCTGCAGCGAGGCATCTTCTTTCACCGCTTCTTTCCCGTCATTCACTGTTACCTCTGCGCCGGAACGATGCAGTAGCTTTGCAGCCGCCAGTCCGCTTTTAGCCAGACCTACTATCAGTACTTTTTTTCCTTTATATTCTTCTAAGCGATCCATTATAAAAACACCTCTAATGCGACCCCGGACAGCCCGGCAGCAGCGCCTACTACCCAAAAAGCAGTAACGACCTGCCATTCCGACCAGCCTGATAGTTCAAAATGATGATGAACCGGGCTCATTTTAAATACTTTTTTTCCTCTTAATTTGTATGACATCACCTGGATAATAACGCTTAGTGTCTCCAAAACAAATACGAGGCCGATCACAATCAATGTCAGTTCGGTTTTTGTCAAAATTGCCACAGCAGCAATCGCTCCTCCGAGTGCCAGAGAACCAGTATCTCCCATAAAAATCTTTGCCGGGTATTTATTGAAGATTAAGAAGCCAAGCAGGCTGCCTACCACTGCAAACGAAAACAATCCGATATCCATGTACCCAAGCGAAAAAGCAACCAGGGCGTAGGCTGCAAATGCCATCGTTCCAGTACCGGCCAACAGCCCGTCCAGCCCGTCCGTCAGATTTACGGCATTAGAAGCTCCGACGAGCATGACAATAATAAGAAAGAAATAAGCCCAGCCAAATTCGAGCGACCACCCCGTCCCCGGCACAGCTACGCTTGTATCAAACGTGCCGGTGTACAATACAATAAAAAAGATAAATGCAATAACAATCTGGCCAACCAGCTTCTGTATACTTGTAAGTCCCAGATTTCGCTTCATCACAATCTTAATGAAATCATCCAAAAATCCAAGGATGCCGAATCCTACAGTCACAAGTAAGAGGAGCCATATTTCCGTGGTGTATCCGACAAAAAGTGGCAGAACGATGAGAGCGGTGGCTAAAAGCCCCGCAATGATCATTACACCTCCCATCGTCGGGGTACCGCCTTTTTTCTGATGAGAGGCCGGCCCCATTTCTCTTATGCTCTGGCCAAATTTCAGCCGTTTTAAAGCGGGAATAAGCAACGGTGCCGACACCGCACATATGGTAAATGAAACTATTGTTACTATTAAAGCTGCAAAACCCATTAAGGGAGCTCCTTTCAGTATGAAACGCTACGCCTGTTTATTATTTTTTCTGACTGCTTCTTTTGCTACTTTGCGGTCATCAAATGGCAAAGTTTGATCTCCTACTATCTGGTACGTTTCATGCCCTTTGCCTGCAATGAGCACGGTGTCTCCGGCTCCTGCCAGGAATACGGCACGTTCGATCGCCTTTTCGCGGTCTTCGATTATTTCATATGTCTTCCCGGTAAATCCTGCTTCCATCTGCTCTAATATGCTAACCGGGTCTTCTGAACGCGGATTGTCTGAGGTAAGGATCACCATATCGCTGAACTTTTCCGCAACAGCTGCCATCTTCGGCCTTTTTTCTTTATCTCTGTCGCCCCCGCAGCCTATTACGGCATAAAGACGTCCTTCAGTCATCTCCCGGGCTGTTTGGACTACATTTTCAAGTCCGCCTGGAGTGTGCGCATAATCAACGACAATCGTACTTTCCTGCCCGGCTTCTACAGCTTCAAACCTGCCGCTTACCCCCGGGGCATGTTTCAGTCCATCCACGATACTTGTGACTGATACATTTTCTGCAATACAGGCAGCAATAGCTGCAAGAGCATTGTACACATTGAACTTTCCAAGCAGTGGATATTCCACTTCGGTGCTGCCCCAAGGAGTATGCAGCGTAAAGGATGTTTTGCTCCCTGTCGTGTTTATATTCTCAGCGTAAATATCATTATTTTCACTGAGACCGTACGTAAGTACTGGCACTGTGGTTACTGCTTCGAAGTAAGCGGAAGCTGCGTCGTCACCATTTAAAACTGCTGTACTCAGCTCTCCTGCAAAGCTGTTGCCTAACTGGGAAAACAGAAGGCCTTTCGCATTTCTGTAGCTTTCCATCGATCCGTGGTAGTCCAGATGGTCCTGGGAAAGATTCGTAAAAACTGCTGTACGAAACTGTACGCCTCGTACGCGTCCCATCTGCAGGGCATGAGACGACACTTCCATCACGCAGCTTTTCACCTCTTTGTCCCTCATACCGGCAAACAGCTGCTGCAGCTCGAGAGATTCGGGTGTCGTGTTATTTGTCTCTATGGACTCACTTCCAATTTTGGCATACATTGTGCCGATTAAACCTGTCTTTGTCTGCTCTTCGTTCAGGATGGATTCGACTAAATGACTGGTAGTCGTTTTACCATTCGTTCCAGTAATACCTATTACACGAACATCTTTTGTAGGATGATCGTAAAAATGATCCGCAGCGTAGGCCATCACTTTCTGCGTATCTTTTACGAGCCACACCGGCGCTTCAACATCCACATGCCGTTCAGCTATTACCGCTGCAGCTCCGTTATTTACTGCCTGGGAGGCAAAATCGTGGCCGTCGACTTTTGTTCCTTCAATACAAAAAAACAGACCATTTGGGGTGACTTCCCTGGAATCCATATGTAAACTTTCTATTTCTTTATCTTCGCGTTCAAGCCGCACCATTATGCTTGGAATAATATCTGTAATATATTTCATTTCCGTGCCTCTTTTCTATCCGGAGCAAGTGTTTACCACTAATTATAGAAAAAATGTGTTTCGCCCTTCCCGGGTGTCTTTTAATGAACATGCACGCAGAGAACGAAAAAAGTCCTCTGCGTACACCCCACTCATTCTAATGTGAACAATCAAGCATGTCATGGGACAATCGTCATTAGTTTTCTGCTGGTGCTTCACTTTCTTCTGGCTGTTCTTCCCCGGAGCTTCCCTCTGTTTCCTGGGGAGAAGCCTCTTCCGGCTGCACTTCATCGTTTTCATTTTCTTCAGCATTTTCTTCTTCTGCCGGCTGCTCTGTCTCGGCGTTCTGCAGCTCGTCCGGAGGCACCAGCTCCACTTCCATTTTTTCAGCAGCGCTTACGGCCGTCCCCGGAGCAACCGATTGGGTGCTGACATAGCCCGAACCGTTTGCCGTTATATCGACCTCCAGCAGTTTTTCGAGACGCTGGATCTCCCGGAGGGACCATCCACTGACGTCCGGAATGCTTTTCTGGCCGTTCGTCAGGAAGATTACTTTTTCACCTACAATCAGGCGCTCTGTCTTTGTCGGGATCTGATTTTCGACCTGATTTCCGCTGCCGATGACTACCGGCTCGAGACCGGCTTTCTTAGCGGCTTTTTTAGCCTTTTTTACTGACTTCCCAGTGTAGTTTTCAAATTCAATGCCAGATTCTTCATACGCCTTGTTGTCTTCAACATCCGAAGGGGTAAGGTTCATGTATGAAAGGCTCTGCTGCATCACCGGATTAAAAATAGCACTCACGGCATCAGAGCCAGTTTCTGTCGGCTCCAGCTCCGGACGGTCCACAACAACATAAACAATAATTTCCGGATCGTCCACCGGGGCCATACCAATGAAGGAAAAAATGTTTTGGTTTTCTCCACTCAGATATCCTCCTCCCTCAGGGTCAGAGATCTGGGCTGTACCAGTTTTTCCTGCAACCTCGACTCCATCAATCTGATACGGAGCCCCAGTGCCATGTTCACCTTCAATAACGGTTTGCAGCTTTTCCCTTGTCTTTTTAGCCGCTTTCTTACTGATCGGCTTTCCTGCTACTTTGGGCTCGGATTCATACGTTGTTTCGTTGTTGTTCGGGTTTTCAATATGATCGATCACATAAGGCTGCATCATTTTGCCATCATTAGCGATGGCAGTGGCCCCCTGAATCATTTGAATAGGAGTGACTGTAGACGCCTGCCCAAAGGCTGTTATACCAACGTTTAATGGCGTTTCTTCCGCTAACGCCCCGTCCGCCTCATTCGGGAGATCAATCCCGGTTTCCTGGCCGAATCCGAATTTTTCCAGATAATTAAATAGGGCTCCTTCAGGCAGAATTTCAAGCGCAATTCTCATAAATGCTACGTTCGAAGAACGGCGGAGCCCTTCATTATAAGTGATTTCGCCCCAGCCTTCCCCGTTGTTATGATCCCGGATCGTTTCTCCGGACACGTTATATGTGCCGGATTCATAAGTATCTTTGCCTTCAAAGACGCCTTTATCAATCGCAGCAGCCAGCGTAAAGATTTTCATCGTCGAGCCGGGCTCAAACTGGTCGGACACAGCATAATTGGTATAATTTTCGATTTCTTCATATTCATTCGGGTTGAAGCTCGGCCGGTTGCTCATTCCGAGGATTTCACCGCTGTCTGCGTCTGCCACAACGCCCATCATTTTGTTTGGATTGTAGTTTTCTTCCACCTCTGACATCGACTGTTCAAGCACGCTTTGAATATTGCCATCCAGTGTCAGGTAAACGTCTTTGCCATCTTTAGCTGTGTTCGTCGTTGTCTCATCTTCGTCAAGAAGAGCATTCTCTTCCGATTCTGTTCTCGTGCCGTCTTTACCGGTCAATTCTTCATTTAACCCGGCTTCGAGCCCCATGTGAGCTTCTGACATATCCCGGCTCATGTAGCCAAGGACATGACTTGCAAACGTCTGGTTTGGATAATAACGCGTCGGCTCTTCACGAAAATGTATGCCTGCGAGGCCAAGCTGTTCAATTTCTTCTCTTTCAGATAACGTTAAATACTTGCTTCCTGAACCGAGTTCCACCTGATATTGGTCGCGGTTGAGCATTTCTTTCAGCTCTGCTGCTTCCATGCCGATCAATGGACCGAGTTTTTCAGCTACTTTAGCTGGATTTTTCACGTGATCATCGTAGGATTCATCGAGCACTGCATAAACCGAATAGGATGGCACCTGTTCTGCCAGCGGTTCGCCCTTCTTATCGAAAATAGTCCCCCGCTTCGCCTCGACGGTTTCAGTTGTAGTATACCTGGAGTCTGCCATACTTGCCAGGTCATTGCCCTCTACCGTTTTTCCCACTTGAATATAGACCATGCGGCCCGTGAAAATAAGGAAAAAAATAGAGACAGCAAGGACCAATAGGAGCGCCCGCACTTTCGTACTTTTCAATTTCTTCATGCTGAGAACGTTCACCACCTGAGTTTTTACATGTAACGGGGCCGCTGGTTAACTTGCAAGAAGGGAGCGGTACTGCCGTGTCCCCACGGTTTCCCCTCCCTTCTGTGTTAGTTCTGTTCTGTTCCGTTTACAACTTGAATATTTTCGTCCTTCATTTCCATGCCCAGTTCATTTTTAGCGTAATCCATGATGCGCTCCGGTGAACTAAGTTCAGCCACCTGCAGTTCAAGGTTTTGATTCACCTGCTGCTGCTCCTGGATCTGTGTAGCGGTCTGGTCGATTTGCTGATCCTGGGCGTGTATGGTGGCAAAATTCGAAACGATGAAAAAGGAGGCGATTAGAATCCCGACAATGACCGCAGTCATAATCAGTTTTTCACCTTTTGTAATACCACCGCGAACGTGGTACTGGACTTTTTTATGTACTATTTGTTTGTCTTCCTGCTGGCGTTTTATCTGCTGTGCCAAATTCTCCATTATTTTTTATCCTCCTCGCGTTTTTCGATGATTCGAAGCTTCGCGGAAGCCGCCCTTGGATTTTGCGTAAGTTCATCTTCTGATGGCAGGATCGGTTTCTTTGTGACCAGGTTGAAATCTGGTTCTGCTTCATCGGGCACGACCGGGAGTCCCTTCGGAAGCGGAGGTGGAGAACTTTTCTGTTTAAACAACTTTTTACAAATCCTGTCTTCTAACGAATGAAATGTTATGACACACAATCTTCCGCCGGGCGCTAACATGGTCAGCGCATCGTCAAGCGCTTCTTTGAACACATCAAGTTCATTATTTACAGCAATTCGCAAAGCCTGAAAAGTCCGCTTCGCCGGATGCCCGCCTTTTCTCCTGGCCGGTGCAGGTATTGCACTTTTGATGATTTCCACTAGTTCTTCGGTTGTTTCAATACGGTGATCTTCACGCGCTTTTTCGATTTTTCTGGCAATCTGTTTTGAGAAACGCTCTTCCCCGTATTCTGAGAGAATCTGCCAGATTTCCTGAAACGATGCTTCATTGACGATGTGTGCTGCTGTACGCTCCTGCCGGTGCCTATCCATCCTCATGTCAAGCGGGGCATTATAGCGGTAGCTGAACCCTCTTTCCGGCCGGTCGAACTGCGGTGATGACACTCCAAGATCGAATAATATCCCGTTTACCTGCTCAGTATGAAGCTCGAGCAGTTCTTCTTTTAAAAACTGGAAATTGCTATGTACGATCCTGAAATTTTCTCCATAAACCCGGAGCCGCTGCTCTGCATGAGCGATCGCTTCCTCATCCTGGTCAAAGGCTATTAAAAGGCCCTCGGAAGAAAGCTGCTTCATGACTTCTTCACTGTGTCCGCCGCCGCCGAGAGTACAATCAACATACACCCCGTCCGGACGAATATTCAGCCCCCGGACTGATGCTTCTTTCAATACGGTTTCATGTTCAAATTGTGGCGGCACTTCTATTCCTCCGGCAAAAACGTGTTTGATACTGCGCTAAAAATCCAGGTCGGCCATGTTTTCTGCAATGTCTGGAAATACTTCTTCTGATTCTGCATAATATTCGTCCCATTTGTGTTTATCCCATATTTCTACTCGGCTGCTTACCCCGATGATCATACATTCTTTTTTTAATTCTGCATATTGGCGGAGGGTGGTTGGAATCATCGAACGCCCCTGTTTATCAAGTTCGCATTCTGACGCTCCTGAAAAGAAAAAACGGGTGAATGCCCTTGCATCTTTTTTTGTGAAAGGCAAAGCTTTTAATTTAGTTTCAATGCGTTCCCATTCGTCATATGGATAAACAAACAAGCATCCATCCAGACCACGGGTAACGACGAAAGAATCTCCCAACTTCTCCCGAAAACGGGAGGGTATAATAATTCTTCCTTTATCGTCCATATTATGTTGATATTCTCCCATAAACATATGGACCCAACCTTTCACCACTCCTTACATTTAAGTTACCACATTCCCCCACTTTGTACCACTTTTTCCGGAAAATTTTTTAACAAAAAAAAAACTCCCCGATATTTCGGGAAGCTTTCAGCCGGATAACGTATAAATTAGTGTGCAGATGCTACAGTAATATAATATTCTGCCGGCCGCTTTTCCATTCTGTTTCGGCAGCCGTCTGCGCCGGAAGAAAGGCGCCGAATTCGTTTAACATAAATAAAATATTAACCTGCCTTTCCGCCGGTTCCCGGCGAGGATACAGGCGGCCGATAATTAACTCCAGCCGCCGGACATGTATCTGCACTCTCCGCTCCTGCTCTGCATCCAGCCGTTCTCCAAGGTAACAGGTTTCTTTTTCAATCCGTCTCCAGTTTTCTTTCGCAAAACTTTCCTGTGAAGGAAACTGGCGAATCCATTCTTTAGCAAGAGCTGCATGAGCTTCTTTCATTTCTTCCAACGCCTGGAGGGCTTTTGCTTTCCCGTCCACTTCCAGGGCAGCGCGGCGCACCTCCTGGAGTTTTTGTTCGAGTAAAGGTAAATCCAGCAGCATTCTATAGGGAACATTCTCTTTTTCAGCGGCCTGCTGTACCTGACGGGTGACATAATGCACTTCCATACGCTTTTGCACCACCGGCATCCGCATGCCGAGTAATTCAAACAATGGCTTTAAAAGAGACCAATACTGCATTTCCCCTGGCCCTGCCACAAAGTGCAGAACCGGGAGCATCTGCTCCTGCATCAGCGGCCGGGTAATTACGTCAGTGCTGAAACGGGTGGGTTGGCGCACTGCTTCTTCTAGTAATTTCTCCGTCCCCACAGTTTTTCCCGATCTCCGGCTCCTCCAGGCTCCATCTTTATATTCAAGCAGATGTCTCACGTAATTTATATGATAGAATAGATGCCCGCTGTCAAAATTGATGCCCGCGACCTCGTCGTATCCCGCTGCCTTTCTTTCAGCTGTGCCCTGATAAACAGCCGCATTTATTTTATCTGGATCGGAAAGCAAAGTTTTAAAAAGCGGCTTTCCCAGTTCTCTCCATTCCGGCTGCTGCGGATCCATCATGATAAGTTTTGTATCCTTAAACAGCCAGCGCATCATCTCTGCAAAAAACTGGGACCACGACCTTGAACGATTCAAAAGCACATACACTTCATCTCGTAATTCTTTCGTAAATGGACTTTCGCGGAGCTTTGAAAAAGCTTCTTCCACGAATGCTTCCACTTCCGCTGCTTCAAACGGCTGCTCTGACACAGGCACATTCGGCAGAAAGTTTCCTTCGAACCTCGTTTTATCTAAATGCCCTTCAGCCGGGAAATTGACGTGGTTTACTTCCTCCCAGTCATGATCTTCCCCTGCAATCCAAAACAATGGAAGGACCGGACGCCCAAGCCGCTTCTCCTCCTGGTCTGCAAGCTTTAGCACTGATAATGCCTTGGAAATTACCAGCGAGGGGCCGGTGAGCATGCCAGCCTGCTGGCCGCCCGCTACCACCACGGCCTCGTCATTGTCCATTTTTTCAAGAGCCTTGACCGCTTTATCCCCATAATACAGCCCGCCATTATACTTCTGCAGAAGCTGCTTTAAGTACCTGCGCTCAAAGGACCGGCCGTCTAAATAACGAAGCCGGTCCTCTACCCCCTGATTTTCCCCAGTGTAATGAAAGAGCTTCCTGGCACCGGGCCTGCCCGCTTGATAGTCATGTAAAAAATAATCGGTTTCTATTGGTTGTTCGTACAGAACTTTCATGTCAAACTACCTTCCTTCACGCCTTGCTCCGTTCTATGCCATAATCTGCAGATAGGCCCAATATCCGGCTAAGAGGATGTATCCTGCCGCAAATATAAAAAAGCTGCATCTCCATATGCCTTTCAGCACCCGAAAAAACTCCAGCTCCTCGCGGGAATGATAATGAATAATGGAAATCACGACAGCGCTGGCCAGAATCACTAAATAAATGACCCACAGGTAGGATTCGTTCCACAGGTCACTTGACCATCTATGGACCGAAGCGATGAACAACAGCGTAGTTGAGTCGCAGGCGGCCCTGAAGGCATATGCTTTTCTTTTCGTTAATTTTGCCGTGACCAGATAGGCTATGTACCAAAAAACCAGCGGCAGCGCCAAGCCTGCTTCCATTAACCATCCATATATCTGCTGTAGCATATTTGTCACTTTCCCTCATCCAGTTTGCTCTCATTTTCTTAACTCTATCACATTAAACCACAATACTATTAATGAATTATAGATGTCTCAAGCATTTTAGCATATCTCTTCTCTCCGGACTAGTAGCACCGCACGATCCAAACGGACGACTTTTCACTTTTCGACTTTAAGCGTTTTCGTGTATAATGAAGTTGGAAGTTATTAGTGAAGGAGGCCAATCGCATGAGTGGAATTGAAGTTGTACCATTACTCATAAACTACAAGACATTAGAAGAATTTCAAAACTTCAAAGAAGTTGGCGCTCAAGAGCTTTCTATGCAGGAAGAGCTCGAGGAAAACATCATGGAAAACGACATCCGTTCTCCATTTTACGGCATCTATTTTGGAGGCCGGCTGGTCGCACGTATGTGCTTATATACAATTACCGGCAAATATGACCGCTTTTTTGATCCTCCCCAGGACTACCTTGAACTCTGGAAGCTTGAAGTACTCGAGCCATACCAGGGACGTGGTTTTGGCGAAGAGCTTGTCAATTACGCAAAGAGCTTTGAGCTGCCGGTTAAAACAAACGCACGGCAGCGTTCAGATGATTTCTGGCTGAAAATGGGCTTTGAGCCCGCAGAATATAACCCGGTCAGGGACCGTGGCGAAAATCCATATGTCTGGTATCCAAAAGGGGTACAGCCGCAGAAAGCAGAGGAGCTAACTGCAGAACCACCGCTTTCTGACACTGAATCATAAGCAATGCCTTTCCGATATCATAAAAAAACAGGGCGCCGAAAACGGCACCCTGTTTTTTATTTTTCTACAACTGTTTCGCCTTTGTAAGAACCGCAGTTTCTGCACACACGGTGAGATAGTTTCTGCTCTCCGCATTGTTCACATTCTACCATACCTGGTACTGCTACTTTTTGATGAGCTCTGCGCATACGTTTACGGGTCTTAGAAGTACGTCTAAAAGGTACTGCCATGATTCCCACCTCCTTATAAGATAAAGATTATTTCAACCAGTGAATGATTTTGGATCAGCTGGAGCCTTTATCGAAATACTTCGATAAATCAGCCATTCTCGGATCAACTTTAGGAGCTTCCTGCTCCCGTTCCTTTATTAATTCATCCTCCGAGATTACCCGCCAGTCGTCTCCACTTTGAGGAGCAAGCGGCTCACCGTCCCCTTCTTTGGCGAAAACTCTGAAGGGCATTTCAAGGAAAATGTTTTCTTTAATATATGGGAGAAGATCGACAAAACCATCTTCTGGCTCGTGTTCATTAATGTTTTCTTCGTCCGCCGGCATACCGTCCAGCCGAAATGCTTCAAACATTTCCACATCAAACGGATGGTGGACATCCGCGAGCGTCCGTGCACATGGTAGTATCATTGTTCCTTTTAACCGCAGGCTTACATGGAAGGTTTCTTCAACGATCGATCCTTCGCCCTGAACCTGCACGGCACTGATATCCCTTAATTCTTTGTCACGCTCAATCATTTCTGATACATCTGCGCTGCCTTCAATGTTAAACGATTGTTCGTGCTTCTTTGAAAGTAACTGCTGGATACCCCATTTCATTGGATCCACCTCCAGACAACAAGAGTAATTATATCCATCGAAACGACCTTTGTCAATATTTTTTCTTTACAGTAAACCCTTTTGAACTCTCGAAAAACATCGTATCATGAATAAAGAAAAGAGAAAAGCGATATTTACCGAAAATACCCTAGTTGAAAGGCGGTCCTATCATGAATGTCTTAGGAATGGTTGTCGAATACAATCCTTTCCATAACGGCCACCTCTACCATCTCGAACAGGCCGGCACCCAAAGTAACGCGGATGTAGTCGTATGTATAATGAGCGGCCCTTTTCTCCAGCGGGGTGAACCAGCTCTCGTTCCTAAAAGAGAGCGGGCGGAAATGGCGCTCTCGAGCGGCGCCGACCTTGTTATTGAGCTTCCGTACATGTTCGCCTGCCAGCACGCCGACATATTTGCTGCGGGGGCTGTTTCCATCTGTAGAGAGCTTGGCATTACTCATTTGAACTTCGGGAGTGAACATGGAAAAGCTGCCCCATTTGTACAGCTTGTTGATTTCCTGCACACCCACAGGGGCCGTTTTGATGAGCGCGTCCGCTTTCATATTCAGGGAGGCTGCAGCTACGCCAAAGCAAACGAACTGGCATATAGAGACTTGGAGGCTCCGGGCTCGCTGCCGGACTTGAGCCAGCCAAACAATATCCTCGGCTTTCATTACACAAACGCTGCCGCCCGGATGTATCCCTCGCTTCACATAGGCACCATCAAACGTAAAAACGCTTCTTATCACGATATTTCTCCGCGGGATCCGTCTATCGCGAGCGCCACCAGTCTCCGGCACATGCTTGAAAGAAACGAAGATATCAGCGCTTATATCCCTGAGGCGTCCAGGCGTATTCTAGCCGGCCTTCCAGCCCTGCGCTATTGGGAGGATTACTTTTCAGTTCTACAGGCAAAAATGCTGACCATGCCCACCGCCGACCTTGCCTCTCTCTATGATATGTCCGAAGGCCTCCATCACCGCATGCAGCGCCTGATGAAAGAAGCAACCGGCTTCGGGCAGTGGCTGCAGCTGGTTAAAACGAAGCGCTATACTTTAACACGGCTGCAGCGCACCGCAGTACATCTATTGACCGGCCTTACAAAAGAGGAAGCTCACGCAGCCTCTGATGGCCAGCACGTTGATCACCTGAGGGTGCTCGGCATGAATGCACGGGGGAGAACTTATCTAAATAAAGCTAAAAAGAATATTTCTATCCCTCTTTACACAAAAATGACTAATAAAAAAACGCCGCAGCTGGCTGTGGGCGAAAGAGCTGATACTGCTTATGCGCTTTTGCTTCCACCTTCTGAAAGACAGAAAGAATGGCGGAGAGATTATGACCTTCCGCCCCTTCTGCTTTTTTAAGAATTGCTTTCAGCTTTTTTTAAATCGTTTTTCAGATACTCCACTGCTTCCTCCAGCGTTGCCACTGGCACCACTTTCATATCACTGTTGATGCTTCGTGCCGTCTGCCTGGCAATTTCATAATTGGACGGAGAAGCCATGCCGGCATCCGGGGCAAAAAAGACATCTATGTCCTTTTTATCCGCTGCGACGATTTTTTTATCTATTCCGCCAATTGGGCCAACTTCACCCTGTTCATCAATGGTCCCGGTGCCGGCTATTTTTTTTCCGCCTGTAATATCTTCTTCTGTAAGCTGATTGTATACTTCAAGGGCAAACATCAAGCCGGCGGAGGGCCCACCTATGGAGCCTGCATCAATTGTGGCCTCTGGGTTAAGAGAAACGGACCTTTCTGTATAAGGATACAATATTCCAAGACCCGAGCTTTCTTCCTCCCCTGTCGAGGCCGGAAATGATTCCACAGCTATCTCTGCTTCCATCTGCTCTTTATTTCGCTGGAAGGCTATAGTTGCTTTCTCGCCGGTCTCTATGCCCTCAATCGCGTTGTTTAATTCCTCAAGTGTCTGAACCTCTCTGCCATTGACCGCCTGGATCAAGTCTCCTTCCTCGAGCTTTTCTGCCGCATCCATTCCATCAATAAAATCACTGGCCCTTACTCCGCGGTATTTTACATTCACTGTCTTTCCAGCCGCTTCATACGCTGCTATTTCTGCAGACTCCTGGGAGCTCTCCATCACCTGGCGCTGGCGTTCAAAAAATTCTTCCTCACTTTCATCTCCGAATTGGTAGGAATCCTTTGGGGAAAGCTCCCGGTAAGGAGAAAATACCGACCATAAAGCGAGCGCCGGGGTAGCTCCCTGCTGGTAAACAGTCGTTAAATACATCTCACCGGACTCCCCGGCTCCCTCCTCCACCTCTACAACGGAGGACAAGCTGGCCGCTGAGCCCGGCTGTATATAATAATACGGGAGAGGCGCCTGCGTTAATATAAGCACAACAGCTGCTATGACAGCCGCAGTAATAATCCGCCGCATTTTCCTGTTTCGGTTGTGATACATGGTCTTCATCCTTTATTAAACGATTATTCTTCATCATACGAAGGATGGCTGGAAATTTGCAACGAATCGCACTTCTACCCCCGGCTCTTTTTCTCAAACTGTTTCCGAAGTGCCTCCTCCACATGCGCAGGCACGAGGCCGGAAACGTCCGCTCCGTATTCCGCTACTTCTTTTACAATACTCGAGCTTAAATAAGAATACTGGTGATTTGTCATCATAAAAAAAGTCTCTACTCCGGGTTCAAGCTTTCTGTTAATTGAAGCCGCCTGCATTTCATACTCAAAATCAGACACAGCCCGGAGGCCTCTTACAATCGTATCGGCTTTCACTTCTTTTACATAGTCCACTAAGAGCCCGTGAAAAGCATCCACTTCCACGCCTGGCATGTGTTTGACCGATTCTTCAATTAATTTTACCCGTTGGTCAATAGAGAAGAACGGCTCTTTTTTCCGGTTATGCAGCACCGCCACCACCACATGATCGAATACATTGTGTGCCCGTTCGATTATATCCAGATGGCCATTGGTAACCGGATCAAAGCTTCCTGGATAAATTGCCTTACTCGCCATTTTCAGGACCTCCCGTCAGCTGCAATATTGTAAGCGTTGTGTCACCATAATTTTTTTCTGCGAAAACCGACAGTCGTTCGTCAAACGCTGCCGCTTTTGCTGCGGCGTGTTCCCATATCAGCATGCCGTTTTCCTTTAACATCGAGCAGTTCAACAGCTTTCCTACTAGCTGTTCTGCTTTTTCTTCTGCGTAAGGAGGATCGAAGAACACTAAATCGAAACTACGCCCCCGGCTTTCCAAACGATCGATTGCCTTAGAAGCTTCTGAACGATAAACTTCCGCCCGCTCGCCAAGGTTCAAAGCATCAATATTGCTCCGGACTGTCTTGACGGCGGTTTGAGCTTTGTCGACAAAAACAGCCGAGCTGCAGCCTCTGCTCAGCGCTTCAATTCCGAGATTTCCGGTTCCTGCAAATAAATCGAGCACCGTTTCCCCATCAGAAAAAAACGGGCCAAGCTTATGAAACAACGCCTCCTTCACTTTATCAGAAGTCGGCCGGGTGCCGGTTCCAGGAACGGCTTTCAGCCGGCGCCCTTTAAAATCTCCTGCTATCACTCTCATACCTTTCGCCTCACTCTACGATTCTGTGCGCTGTGCCAGCTTTGGAAGTACTTTTGCATACATGACAAAAGCGGCAGCTCCCAGTATGGCAGCGCTAATTAAAAATAGGCCGCGCATGCCGAGAGCGGCGCTGATTAAGCCCCCGGCCGCCGGCCCGAGCATGTTTCCAAGAAACAAGAAGCTGTTGGAAAAGCCGTAGGCCCGGCTCTCCATTCCCTGCGGGGACAGCTGCCGGATTAGCGTGTTAGCTGCCGGCAGCAGTCCGCCAAGACACAAGCCGACCAAAAAACGCGCCACGATCAGCTGCCAAAGGTTGGTAACAAAAGCCTGCGGAATAGAAAGGAGCACAGCACCGATTAACGAACCGAACAGCACATACTGGGCTCCTCTTGTATCACTGAGTTTGCCAAGCTTGGGCGAAGCAAGCATATTCGCCACCCCCAGGGAAGCTACGGCCAGTCCGGCATAGAAAGCATTTTCCTCTCTGCCGCTCAGCTCCCCGACAAACACGGAAATAAGCGGGTTGACCCCGATCAGCGCAAATTGCACGAGAAAAATAACAGTGTACAGGGGGATCATCGGCTGTACACCTGCGATTTTTTTGAAATCATCGCTCGTTTTCGTTTTCTCCGCCTTTTCCGGCTTCTCGAAGTCTTCTTTCACTAAAAACAAAACGGCTACCGCAGCTACGGCGATACCGAGCCCGGTAATGTTAAATATGGCCCGGAAGCCAAACGCGTCTGCTAGAAGACCGCCGATCAGCGGCCCACAAATTGTTCCTGCCACCGTGCCTGACTGCAGCAATCCAAGCGCCCTGCCTGCGTATTCTTTAGGCGTATTTGTAGACACAAGCGCAATCGAAGCAGGAATAAAACCGCTAATCGTGCCATTTAGCATTCTCAGAAAAAAAAGACTCCATGGGCCGGTAGCAAATCCCATCAGTACCATTACTATGGCCATGCCGAATCCCGAACGGAGCACCATCAGCTTACGGCCCTGTCTGTCAGCAATTTTACCCCAGAGCGGGGCAAACAAAAAAGCTGTTAAAAAATTAACGCCAAAAATAACGCCTGACCAGATACTTATCTGCCCAGGATCTGTCACTCCGAGTTCCTGCAGATACAGCGGCAGGAATGGAACGATCATCGTCATGGCTGCCATCACAAAAAATTGGGCGGCCATTAATATATATAAATTTTTTCTCCATTTTACCATTAGAGAGGTCCCTTCTTTCTGCCTCCCCTATTATAAAACAGCGTTCCCAATGGGACAATAAAAGTCAATTTATTTATATCCCGATACTGTCATCCTGCGGTTGGCTTTCTTTTTCAACTTTATGGTATTCTAGCGGAATAAATGGTTTTTCCGACCGTTCCACCCTTTCTACAAAACCAAGGTTTCCCAGCTGACTTATGACCATTTCCGCATTTTCCTGATCCACATATAAAACTGCGTATTTCATTTGTTTGGAAACGTAATGCACTAACCCGTACTTTCTCAGCTGCCTCGCCTGTTTGACGGATTTAATCCAAACGGCTACCCCGATTCTCGGCTGATGCATGAAAGCACATCCTTTCGCGTGATTTTCGTTAAGTCTAGCATGCCGGAGGAAAAAAGAGCAATGCTGGCAAGGAGGAGTAACATGAGCCAACCATCTGTAATAATTATTGGCGGAGGCTTCGGCGGACTTACGGCATCTGCTCTGCTCGCCTGCCATCACTATAATGTCACTTTATTTGAAGCTTCCAACGAATGGGGAGGGTGTGCCGGAAAGTTTACGCACAAGCCTCATCTGTTTCCAGTCGGGGCTACACTCGGGCTGGGCCTGCAGCAGCCAGACGGCCTTCATTACCGCGTCTTCAACTACCTGAAGGAGCCGCTCCCAGAACATGTGGGCCTTGAGACCATTATGCAGGTACACGCTCCTTCTTTTTCTCTTCCGTTGTATTCTTCACGGGAAAAACATATCGATACTCTCTGCCGGTTGTTCCCTTCCTCGGCAGATGGCATCCGCTCGCTATACCGTTATATTTCCCGGGTCGGGGAGGAACTCCGGAAGCTGATCCATCACCTTCCGGTTCTTCCCATGCAGAAGCCCGCAGATTTCATCCGCTCGGTCCGGGCACTCAGACCCGGCATTCTCGGCGCTGTCCGCTGGCTTGCCGCCTCTACTGAAGATGTGCTGCGGCATTACCGTCTGCAGGACACCGAGGTGCACCAGTATATTGACGGGCAGCTTCTGGACAGCCTGCAGACAAGCAGCCGCCACGCTCCTGCCTTGCTTGGATTGTACGCCCTCGATTTATACCATCAGGGAGCTTCTTATGTATATGGCGGGCTGTACCGCATGGCCGAGCAGTTAAAAGAAGCAGCCGAACGCCACAGCGCCTCGATGCAGAAACGCCGCCGCATTCAGGCGGTGGAAAGAAACAGCGACGGCACCTGGACAGCTATCGATCATCGGGAACGAAGAACCACTGCCGATCATCTGGTGTTAAACATCCCAGTCCAGGCCGCGCTCCCGCTTTTTCACCCTAAAGAGCGAAACCAGTTTACCCGTCGCTGGCAGACCAAATCCGAAACGCCGATCTGGAGCACGTTTTCCATGTACGGAGTCTGCGAGCCCTCCGCTCCTCCCTCAGCGTTGTTTCATCAATTGCTTTGGGACCAGAACATTCCCGGCATTTCGAGCCATTTGTTTTATTCATTATCAGCACCGGATGACCGCACCCGGGCCCCCGAAGGTGAGCGTACGTTTACCGTTTCCACTCATACGCCGCCCGAGTTCTGGGAAGATCTTTCTTTATATGAAGAAAAAAAGTCAGCAGCCACCAGGGCGCTTGTAGAAAAAATCCAGGAAGCCGGCCTGCCTGTCCAGCCGGAGCGGGTCCTGCCCGGTGCTCCGCATGCCTGGGAGCGATACATTAAACGTCCCCGCGGCATGGTCGGCGGCTTTCCACAGACGAGAAGGGATACGTTTTTTTACCCATTATCCCATCGTTCTCCCCTTGAAAACGTATGGTTCTGCGGAGACTCTATTTTTCCGGGAGCGAGTACCATGGCCGTGACCATGAGCGGTATCCATGTGTTTGAATCAATCAGCGGGCAGTCGTTTGCCGCTCTTGAACGAAAGCAGTAGTCATTTGCGGTAAAACTGCTTTCGTCCAACTTTTTCCACCGCCGACGGCCACAGCTGATAAAGCGCACTGAGCATTCCCATCCAGCGGGGCATAAAAACTGTACGCTTTGGCTGCTCCACTAGCTGCACAAGCCTACCAGCCACTTTCTCCGGGGCCAGGGCGAGCTGCTCGACCGAACGCTTATATCTCCCGCTTGGATCGGCGCGGTCATGGAAATCGGTTTTTACCGGTCCGGTATTTAACACTGAAACCCGTATTCCGCTCTCCGCGGTTTCGAGCCGCAGCGCTTCTGCAAACCCAATTACTGCACGCTTGCTGGCCGCATAAACGGTCGCTTTTGGAGTGCCGATAATGCCCGCGGTTGAACCTGTGAATATGATATGCCCGCCGGCCTGTTTTAATTCAGGAAGCAGTGCCTGCGTGATAGCAATGTTTCCTTTTACGTTTGTATTTATCATCTGCTCCCAGTCTTTTATACTCAATTGCTCCAACTCCCCGAATTTCCCAGTGCCGGCATTATTGATAAGGACGTCCGGTTTTCCGTGAACAGCGGTTATTTTTTTCATTTCTTCTGCTGCATCTTCAATTATTTCTACATCCATTGTCCAGGCGATAAATTCCCCGGGGTGAGCCTCCCACTCTACTGCTGCGGCTTGCAGTTTCTGCGTGTTTCTTCCTATGCCTATTACTTTCTCTCCATTTTGCACGAGCTTTTCTGCTGTTTTTCTGCCGATGCCGCTGCTTGCTCCTGTTAGTATAATTGTTTTCAATCATTCTTCCTCCTCTCTGGTGTATTAAAACTTGACAAACCACCCGGCTCTTCACATAATAGTAATCACAAATAAGCTGAATAGTGCAAAAGCTGTGAAACGGAAATAGTAGGACAAAGCACCGACAGAGAGCATAGCCATGAGCTGAAAGCTATGCCGGAATTTGTTTTGCCTGAACCTGTCCGTGAGCTTCCTTTAGGACGCAGCCCTGCGTTAATGGGCATGAGCGGAAAAGACAAAGTCTTTTCAACTAAAGGTGGTACCGCGGATAACTCTTTCGTCCTTTTACAGGCGAAAGAGTTTTTTATATGCACCCAGTACGAATAAAGACAGGTGGTTCCAATGAAAAAAGAACGGGTCGTTGTTAAAATCGGAAGCAGTTCTTTAACAAATCAGCAGGGAAGTTTAAGCAGGGAAAAGCTGAAGCAGTACGCAGATGAAATCATCCAGCTCCGCCAGGCGGGAAATGAAGTCGTGTTGATCAGCTCCGGCGCGGTCGCTGCCGGCTTTTACGATCTCGGCTACCCGTCCCGGCCGGTTACCACTGCCGGCAAACAGGCTGCGGCCGCTGTCGGCCAAAGTCAGCTGATGCAGGCATATAACGAAGAATTTAGCAGAGTAAACATTGCCTGCGGGCAGTTGCTTTTAACCCGGGAGAATTTCGCCAATCACAGCCAGTACCAAAACGCCCACTCCACGATCACCGAGCTGCTTCACCGCCAGGTACTTCCTATTATCAACGAAAACGATTCTATTGCTGTTGATGAACTTACTTTCGGGGATAATGACATGCTGTCCGCGCTTGTAGCAGGGCTTGTACATGCAGATACACTGCTGATATTAACAGACATTAACGGGATTTACGACAAGAATCCAAACGAAGACCAGGGGGCCAAAAAATATCATTTCATCCCGGCCATTACGAATGACCTGATGGACCAGGCCGGAGAAACCAGCTCTTCTGTAGGAACCGGCGGTATGCGTTCCAAATTAAAAGCAGCCGGCACCGCTCTCCGCCTGGGCACCCGGGTGTTTGTCGGCAGGCTCAGCAGCGGACACCGACTTGAAGACGTCCTTAGCGGCAAAGGGGACGGCACCTATATAGGCGTGCCCGGCGGGGACGTTTTAAACAATAAAAAACAATGGATCGGTCTCCATTCCGTTACCGCGGGCGCTGTAGTGGTCGATGACGGAGCGGCAAAAGCGCTGCTGCGTTCAGGCAAAAGCCTTCTCCCTGCCGGTATCGTCGATGTGCAGGGCCACTTTTCAGCCGGCAACGTTGTTGATGTGTATGACCAGAAAGATAACCTGCTCGGCCGGGGACAGGTCAACATGAGTGCCGAGGAGCTCCAGGCTGTGAAAGGGAAATCCACGGCCGAGGCTGCATCCTTTACGTCAACGTCGAAATCAGAAGTCATTCACCGGGATAACTGGATTACTACCGTAAGGGAGAGATAAACATGGAACAAACACAAATCAGTACTCAAATGCGGGTGCAGGGAGAAGCAGCTAAAAAAGCGGCTAAACGTGTCGCTACTGCTTCCACCGAAGAAAAAAACAAGGCGCTTTCACTTATCGCTGACGAACTTGAAACGCGGGAAACTTTTATTCTTGAAGCAAACGCCAAGGATCTCGAAGCAGGAAGAAAAAACGGCTTGTCCTCCGCCCTGCTTGACCGGCTCACGCTCGACTCCGGGCGTATTGCAGGGATGGCTGACGGATGCCGGCAGATTGCTTCTCTTGAAGACCCTATTGGCGAAACTATTGAATCCTGGACCCGGCCGAACGGTCTGAAATTGGAAAGCGTCCGGGTGCCGCTCGGTGTCATTGGCATGATCTACGAAGCCCGGCCGAATGTAACAGCGGACGCAGCCGCCCTTGCTCTAAAAACCGGCAACGGAGTTCTTTTACGTGGCAGCTCTTCCGCTTTTCGATCGAACCAGGCAGTCATGGACGCTATTTGGGAGGCTCTGGCAAAAACCTCTCTTCCGAAAGAAGCGGTTCAGCTCGCCTCCGACACGTCAAGGGAAGCGGCCGCGACGATGTTTCAAATGAATGATTACCTGGACGTTTTGATTCCGCGCGGAGGCGCCAATCTAATAAAAACCGTGGTGGATCAGTCGACTGTGCCTGTCCTTGAAACCGGTGTCGGCAACTGCCATATTTTTATTGATGACAGCGCCGTGGCTGATAAAGCAGTTCAGATTGCCATTAATGCCAAAACGCAGCGTCCTTCTGTCTGTAACGCAGCTGAAACCCTCCTTGTGCATGAGGCATGGCTTGAGGCTCACGGAGAAGCCCTTGTCCATGCGCTGCTCGCCCACGGGGTTACTATCCGGGGAGACGCTTCAGTGCAAAAGCTGCACGGCGATGTGGAGCCTGCAGCCGACGAGGATTGGAACACTGAATATCTGGATATGATAGTCTCGATGAAAACCGTAAAGAGCACCGAAGAGGCCATCGAGCATATCAATATGTTCACGACGTATCACTCCGAAGCAATCCTTACAGAGTCCGAGGAAAATAAACGGATGTTTTTCCAACAGATCGATGCAGCGGCGCTTTATCATAACGCCTCTACCCGGTTCACCGATGGGTTTGAATTTGGCTTCGGGGCCGAGATCGGCGTCAGCACTCAAAAGCTGCATGCCCGAGGGCCAATGGGACTAAAAGCGATCACTTCCTACAAATATTTAATTCACGGAGATGGACAGATTAAATGATGACAAAAACTAATCTACAGCAGAAAACAATTGCTTTTATCGGCTCCGGCTCGATGGCGGAGGCTATATTTTCCGGTCTTCTGCGCCACGAGCTGGTCAAACCGGCAAACGTGCTTGGGACGGTAAAAACCTCTGCTGATAAGCAGGAGCGGCTGAAAAAGCAGTACGGTATTCAGGTAAAAACTGATAATAAAGAGGCGGTAAAGGCGGCAGACGTCGTCGTTCTGGCCGTTAAGCCGAAAGACGCCGAAGCAGTCATTCAGTCATTCGCCGAGGAGCTAACAAAAGATAAGCTAGTGATCAGCGTTCTGGCCGGCATTTCCTTAAATAATCTGGAAGCTTTCGCTGGCAAAGAGGTGCCGGTAGTGCGTTCAATGCCAAACACGTCTGCGCACGTCGGTGCTTCGACAACAGCTATATGCGCCGGTTCCTATGCTACTGACGAAGATCTCGATCTTGCGGAATCGTTGTTTCAGGTAGTCGGCAGCGTACACACAATTTCTGAAGAGGATATTGACAGCTTCACCGCGATTGCCGGCAGCGGACCTGCCTATTTTTATTATTTCCTTGAAGCTATGGAGCAGATGGCGGCTGAAGCTGGCTTCCCGCCGGAGGAAGCAAAAAATATTATCGCTCATACGATAGAAGGAGCGGCTTATCGCTACCTTGATTCCGATAAAAAACCGCACGAACTGTACCAGGAGGTACTGAGTCCAAACGGGGTGACTGAAGCGGCGTTTACCCACCTGGAAAAACACAGAGTGCAAAAGCATTTTTTAGAAGCCATGAAAGAGGCTTCCAGGCGATCCGGGTCCATCGGTGATTAAAAGCAGAAAGCAGGAGCCGGCTCCCGGTTCCTGCTTTTTTATTGAAGCAGCGATACAATTTTTTTCGCTGCATCCTTTCCGCTTAAAACGGCCCCTTCCACTTTTCCTTCACCAAATGCATCCCCGGCAAATGCAAGAGGATAAGGATCATCATAGCTTCGTGAATGATTTGGGTACATATGCACCGGCTTCGCATACCTCCAGCGCTTTGGGTGGAGCTTCAGTACCTTTTCCCGGTCCAGCAGCGGCCCGGCGATGCGGCACAGCTCTTCAGCAAAAGCTTCGCCGCTGTCGTTCCAGTGCTCCCTCGACCATTCTCCTTCTGCATGCACCGTAAGTACGCAGGTTTCGGAAATGCCTTTTTGCTGATTACAGCCGATAAACTGAATTCTTGGATCCTTTGTCTGGATGCCCCCCGGAACCTGAAGAGGGCTTTCCCCTTCATATTCAATCATTACAGCCAGGCACGGGTCGTATTGAATTGAGGAAAGATCCTTTTCCCAAAGGCGCTCCCCGGGCACGTTTTGCAGCATATCAAGGGATTGCGGCACCGGGGGAGTTAAAAGTACAGCTCGCGTTTCCATTTGATTAGTTTCTGTACGAAGTATCCAACCTTCTTTCCCGGGCACGATAGCATTAATTTTTGTTTCTTTTTCTATCGTTTTCCCTTTCCATAAATTTTTCATCAACGGAGCCATCCCAGCGTTACCTACGTATCTCGGGTGCCCGTCTCCTTGAAAATGCTGCTCTTGTTCAAGGTTTTCCAGCTGAATAAAGCCGTTACTCCAATTGCGTATGTATTTCGCGCCCTCCCATTCCTTTGCTATTTCACGCATAGATTGACTTCTGGCGGTGAAGAACTGGGCGCCATGGTCCGCACGCCCGTCGTTCAATCTTCTTGTTGCCATTCTGCCCCCGACTCCTCTGCTTTTTTCGACCACCATAGTGCCCAGGCCGTGCTTTTCAAGTTCCCGGTTCGCGCTCCATCCGGCGAGACCGGCACCGACAATAATGACATCCGGATTCATATAACTCCTCCTCTTAAAGCTATTTCTTTTCTTTACCTGCTATTTTTTGTACAATCAAAACGGTTCACATCTTTTTAAAGGAGTCCACCTATGAGCGAGATATCTACCTTTACCCGTTTTCGGCAGCGTTTAGCTGTCATTTTAAATCAGCCAGTTTTCACTGCCATTGTAACGACACTTATATTATTCAATGCCCTGCTCGTAGGTCTTGAAACTTCCGAAGCATTATACAACCGCTACGAAAATACGTTTTCAGTATTAAATTACGTCCTTCTCTGGCTGTTTACCATTGAGGTTATCATCCGGTTTCTTGGTGTCTTTCCTTCCTACAATTTTTTCCGGTCTCCCTGGAACTGGTTTGATTTTTTCATTGTAGCGGCCGGCCATATTTTTGCCGGCTCCGCTTTCATCACCGTCCTTCGGGTGCTGCGGGTGCTCCGGGTGCTGCGCGCTATCACGGTTGTCCCTTCC
This sequence comes from Marinococcus salis, assembly GCF_054971365.1. NCBI lineage: Bacteria > Bacillati > Bacillota > Bacilli > Caryophanales > Bacillaceae > Marinococcus > Marinococcus salis. The sequence continues at coordinate 188,904 of NZ_JBQOJB010000004.1, forward strand.
CTGCGCCGGCTTGTAGATGCTCTGCTTCGTACCATTCCCTCTTTAGGAAATATTATGATTTTGATGAGCATTATTTTTTACGTTTATGCTGTAATCGGTACGATGCTTTACCGCGACACCGCCCCTGCTTATTTCGGTGATATTTTCCAGTCCCTGCTGACGTTATTTCAGGTGGTCACATTGGAGTCATGGGCAAGCGCGGTCATGCGCCCAATTGCAGAAACTAATCCATTGAGCTGGATTTATTTTGTCTCTTTCGTACTCGTTGGAACGTTCGTGGTGTTCAACTTGTTTGTAGGCGTTATTGTCAGTAACGTCGAAAAAGCTGAAGCCGAAGAAAGCGAGGACAAGCTAAAAAAACAGCTTGATCACATGGAGAGCGAACTGTATGATATTAAACAGCTTCTAAAAGAAAAGCATAAGGATTAATCGGTTTTCATATACAAAGAGGGCAGCCACCGGCGGCTGCCCTCTTTATTATTACTGAAGTACTTCCTTCGTACTGAAAAATTCTTCATACAGACCTCGGATTGCTTCATCCACATGCTCTTCAGCAATCCCGAAACTGAGTGAAACCTCAGAAGAACCCTGGTTGATCATTTCAATATTAATGCCTTTTTCAGAAAATGCGCGAGTCGCGCGTGCAGCTACACCTACCGTTTCATGCATGCCTTCACCTACGAGCATAATCATTGCGTATCCTTTTTCAATGTAGGCATCGTCCGCATCGAGCTCATTTATAATACGCTCAATGATCCGCTCTTCTTTCTCTTTAGACATCTGCCCTTCTTCAATAATGATAGAGGTATCATCAATTCCAGACGGCATATGCTCATACGAGACTCCTTCGTCTTCAATAATCGAAAGCAGCCGGCGACCGAACCCTACTTCTCTATTCATTAAGTATTTACGTACGTAAATTGTTTCAAATCCTTTGTCTGCTGCGATCCCGATGATTGGATTCAGGGCATATTCCCGTTCAGAAATGATCATTGTACCGCTTCCCTGCGGATTATTCGTGTTTTTCACACATACCGGAATTTTTTTACGGAAAGCCGGAATGAGGGCTTCATCATGAAAAACAGCAAAGCCTGCGTAGGAAAGCTCACGCATTTCACGGTAAGTCATTCGTTTGATTGCGCACGGGTTGTCCACCACTGTCGGATTGGCCGCAAATACTGAATCCACATCTGTGAAGTTTTCATAAAGGTCCGCCTGTACTCCCGCAGCCAGAATAGAGCCTGTAATATCAGAGCCGCCCCGGGAGAATGTAACGAGATCTCCTTCTTTTGAATAGCCGAAGAAGCCTGGAAATACTACTACTCCGTCGCGTTCTCGCAGCTTATAAATGTGGTCGTACGATTCATTCAACACCTGGGCGTTGCCCGGAGTATCGCTCACAAACAGACCGGCGTCATTTGGATTAACATATTCGGCTACGGTTCCGATGCTCTGAAGATACTGTGCCACCACTTTAGCATTGTTATCTTCACCACCGGCCTTCATCTGATCAATGAAGCGCCCTTCGTTATTTTTGGTGAACTGGATCCGGCTTTCAATATCGCTTTCAATGGTTGCAATAATGTCGTCTGATAAATTCAATTCGGATGTAATGCTGCGAAAGCGTTCCAATACTTTATTTTTCGCATCCTCCACCCCGGAATTCTCCAGGCAGGCTTCCGCAAGGGTGATTAATAAATCCGTCACTTTTGTGTCTTCACTGTTTCTTTTACCCGGGGCAGAAACGACTACCACTCTGCGGTCTTCGTCTGTCGCTACAATGTCTGCCACCTTTTTAATCTGCTCCGCACTCGCAAGAGAACTCCCGCCAAATTTCGCTACTTTCATTTCTTTGTCACTCCTGTCGTTATTTCCATTCTTTTTATTAAAGTTTTATGCGTATATTGCTTTTTCTAATTATATGAGTGAATTGTTCAAAAATTTCACAATTAATAGATTATCATATGTTTCATCCGTCAACAATCAGTAATATGAGTGGTTAAAGCCCATCTGGACTGATTCTTATGAAAAAGAATCCGTGGTCCGAAGTATCCTCTTAATCCATAGTAATTACTTTCGATTGGTAAGACATAGGACGATATGTATTCTTTCCCTCCTTTTCAAGCTCTTAAGCATTAATTTTACAATTTTGCCCACGGACGATGTAAGTTAATCTAACAAATAAACATACATGTAAAAGTTATTATGGTATATTAGCTTACAAAAGAGATGAAAAGGGGAGTAAACCATGTCGTCATATAAGGATAAAAAAGTAATTACGATTGGAGTTATGAGCGAATTAACCGGACTGTCCGAAAGAAAAATTCGTTATTATGAAGAACGTAAACTGATTCACCCTGACCGTACCTCCGGCGGGACTAGAAAGTATTCCTTTTTAGATGTAGAGCGGCTCCTCGATATCGCAGAAAAAATGGAAGATGGCATGCAGACGTTTGAAATACGCCGCATGGAACAGAAGAAAATGAAAAACAAAGAACTGCGGGAAAGAATGCTTCGCGGCCAATTGAATGCAGCCTTCAATATGCGCAAGGGTTAAATCCATTTTATTCCAAAAGACAACTGTTGAGTCGATTTGGTTCAACAGTTGTCTTTGGTGTGCCTAAAAGCCTTCAAATCGTCGATAATTACGTTTTTTGGAACTTGACGAAACCTTGAAATCCTTTTATTATTCAACATGACTTTATATCCACGCCTCATACCTATTGGCCTTCTGCTCCATGAGAAATCAACGAAAGTATGTGATGACAGTGCTTCATGAATTGAAAAACACAAATATTATGGACCAGGAAATAGCTGAACTGATCATCGGCCATGAAAAAGTTGCCCATGTTCAGGCTGCCAACCCTCTGGACCATGCGCTTTTAATATTAATTAAGTCCGGCTATACCGCAGTCCCTGTTTTAGATACACATTACCGTGTTCAGGGACAAATTAGTAAAGCTCAGGTGCTCGACACCATTTTGGGCACCGAACGGATCGAAATGGACAAGCTTCATGAACATACCGTAGAATCGGTGATGTCGGAAAAGGTGCCGAAGATGAACGTAAATGATAACTTTGGGAAGGCCTTAACCCTTTCTATTAACCACCCGTTTGTATGTATTGAAGACGATGAAGGAGCTTTCGTCGGCCTTATTACCAGGCGCGCTATTCTGGTCATGGTCCACCGGGAGTTTCAGTCTCATTAAAGAAGTTCCGCTTTTCGTTTAAAAAGCGGAACTTCTTTTATTTTCCGTGCTGAATTGTTTTACCACAAAAGCTTTCCGGTTTTTAAACATTCCGTTTAAAAAACACTTCACCATCCAGGCCGGCACTACCGATTCAAATTCAATGTAATCATGTACGCCCGTTAACGGCCCGAGCTCCTGGAAAGTATGGGTATGCTTCCAGGATATAAACGGAAACGGCAGCTTTTTTCCCTCATCCTGAAACGCATTCGGCGCGTCTACGTAAGTAATAACTGAGTCCCAGACAGTTTTCCATATACCAAAATATAAATATAAACGGATTTCTGCTCCGGCTTCTGTTTTCCCTGAAGATTCCACTTCAACTTCCGGAAACTCTGTCATTTCTTCAAGCTGCACTGGATCGCCGAAATAGTTCCAAACTTCCTCTCTGGATGCAGGTACTACAGTCTGAGCTTCGAAGACTCCTTTAAACATAGCAAAAACCTCCTCTTTAAAGGAGGTATACCCTAAAAGAGGAGGTTTTATGTTTATTAAGAGCATCCACAGCTTCCACCAGTGGAACAGCCGCATGATTGGTTATCATAAAATGGATTGCCCGTCGGCACTTTGATTGAGGATGAGACGGATTCAGCTACCAGCGTTGATATTTCTGTCAGTAAGTTATCCAGCGCTTTTTCTGCCTGTCGGTACCGGATGACAGTTTCATGCATGTCCATTTCCCGTTTTACGACCCTCACCTGCTTGGCGGTTGTTTTGTAATCCGGGTGATATGCTCCAAACCGCTGCACTTCTTCATATTGATCCTTCCAGCTTAAAAAATTATTAATTTTTTCCTGCGCTTCCGGATCTTCTTTCATCGCCTTCTTGGCTTCCCTGTATTCAATATATATATCAGATTCCACCACCATGTGGCCTAACTGTTCTGATTGCTCAAGTATATCTATAGACGTCGATGCTTCTATTACAGCCATACATTCACCTCCGCTTTTATCTTATCACGGATCACCTCATTCTATGAAGAACGAATCGCCATATTTGTTCGCTTTTTGTCTTATTGCTACAATATAAGGAGAGCGTAACTACGGAGAGGATGACAAACATGACAGAAAAACATTTACCCCAGCTGACAGAACAGGAAATGCTCGAAAGCATTCTGGCGGACGGCTCCCCGAAGGCTAAAGAGCTGACTAAACATTATCTCAAACTGCTGCACGACTGGGATAATTCAGAGGCCCGAAGTGGAGTGGAACATTTCATGCACACTTCTACCTACTGGGAGGATGAAGAAACGCTTTGTGCTTCCATTCCCATTCATCCGGGTCTGCATAATACCCACGGCATCGTCCATGGAGGGATTCTGACGACGATAATGGATAATTCCATGGGCGTGCTGCTCACGGAGCTTTCTCCTGTCCCTGGTGATATTTTAACGATCGATATTCACGTGCAGTTTATTGCCGCTGGTACTGGCAAAGAGCTGACCTGCAAAGCATCGCCTATTACTGTTGGACGCCGCATTTCCTATGCTGAAGCAGCGGTTTATGATGAAGAAAACCGGCTCGTTGCAAAGGCAGACGGCACCTTTTATTTAAAGCAGGATGCCCGCTCCTGACTCCGCTTCCATTTATTAATTACTATTATCTGCTTAAATACTTTATAATAAATAAAGTACATAATGCTTCACTTTGATGAAAGGAGCTTCCCTGTGACCGCCCTGCTGACAAAAAAAAATATTTTCCGGTTTATCGGCATCGTTCTGGCCCTCGTCGCTCTTTACTTTATTCTGCCTGTTTCGGGCCCGATTATCCTTGCATGGTTAACAGCCCTGGCCCTTTCTCCCGCTGTAAGGCTTACCATGCGTTCTCTTAATATTAAACGGCCATTTTCGGTTATGATCGTTTTCTCGGCTTTTCTTCTGTTATTAATTTTACTTGGATATTTGTTAATTACTCAGGTGATCACCCAGGTGGTAGCTTTTTCCAAAAATCTCCCTACATATATCAGTAATCTCGTAGAAACAGTAGAAAACATTCAAACCGGGCTGAACAATCGTTACGAACAGTGGAATCTTCCGCAGGATACTATTGACCAGATCAACAACCGGATTGCCGAGATGCTTACCAGCCTTCAGGAAAATATCGCAAGCGATGATCTGCTGAACCAGGCCACGGCAATTATTGCTTCTATTCCCGGCTATTTGATTATGTTTTTAGTGTATTTGATCGCTCTTTATTTATTTATGATCGATCTCCCAAGACTGACAGACAAATTTTACTCTTTTTTAAAGCCTGAGACTTCTGAAAAATTTCAGTTTATGACCAGCCGGCTCGCTGAAGTAATCCTCGGTTTCTTCAAAGCCCAATTTTTAGTCAGCTTAATCATACTGGCAGTTACGTTTGTCGGATTAATGATTTTCACCCCTGAAGTGGCAATTGTGATGAGCCTGATTATATGGGCCGTTGACTTTATTCCAATTATCGGCTCCATCGCCATTCTCGCCCCGTGGTCTATTTATATGTATATCAGCGGTGACCTTGTTCTTGGAACGCAGCTGCTGGCCCTCGGCATCGTTCTTCTCATTATTCGCCGTACTGTGGAACCTAAAGTAATGGGGCTCCATATCGGCCTTTCTCCGCTTGCTACTTTAATCAGCCTCTACCTCGGGCTGACCCTTCTCGGCGTAGTAGGCTTTATCGTCGGCCCGCTCGCTGTTATTGCTTTCACTTCTGCCCGGGAGGCAGGACTCATCAAGTTAAATTTCAGAGTATAAAAAAGGAAAGCCGCGGGGCTTTCCTTTTTTCTTAATAGTACGGGGCAATCATAAAGTAAACCACTACGCCAGTAACACTTACATACAGCCACAGCGGCATCGTCCACCGGGCAATTTTGCGGTGTTTTTGCACCTGGTACGTAAATCCTTTTAAAAATGTATAAATCGAAAGCGGTACAATCAGTGCTGCTAAAATAATATGGGAGATCAGGATAAAATAGTATATATACTGAATGACTCCTTCTCCGCCGTAAGACGTGCTCGAGGCAAGGCTGTGGTATGCCAGATACGTGACGAGAAAAAGGGTCGTTGTTGTAAACGCCCCGTATATAAACCGGCGGTGCATCTTTATATTTTTCCGTAAAATAAAGTACAAAGCCCCCAATAAAAACACGGTGGTAAAGCTATTAAAAATAGCATTCATCATCGGCAGAATCGTCAGGTCGAAACCATTAAATGTCTGGCCGCCGCCTTCTACAAATATTAAAATCGTTACAAGCCCATTAATAATCACGCTGAGCAGAATCACGATCCATGTATGCGTGCGATTGGTGCGCTTTTGTTCTTCAGCCTTTAATTGAGACACGTATATTCCTCCTCTTCTGTGGTAGCGGTTATATTATACTAAATCACACCCATTTATGCAGATCCCTGGATTAACAATCCAGTGAACGTTTTTTCTTTGAGGCTTCTGCTTTCACATATTTTTCACAATTCATTATTTGTTCATCAGGGGATCATGATTAAAAATTGACTTTTTCAGGCTGGAAATCTACGATTAATTATGTAACAACAACGTGAAATTCTTAATTGCATTCATATTGAAGGAGTGACTTATTTTGCACTGGGGACTACGCACATTCGGCGTCATCACCTCCATCGGCATGCTCATCGTATTGCTGCAGGGAGCACTGGTGACTAATACAGGGTCCGGCGAAGGCTGCGGTGCCACATGGCCGCTTTGTTTCGGGGAAGTAGTACCTTCCAACCCCGCCGTCGCCACTATCATTGAATACAGCCACCGGCTTTGGTCGGGACTGATGGGGCTGTTCGTAATTATTCTTGCTATTTGGTCATCTGTGAAGCTTTCTCATCTGCGTGAAACAAAGTTTATGGCGCTCATGGCTGTATTGTTTATTATTTTTCAGGGGTTAATGGGCGCAGGCGCAGTTATCTGGGGCAACTCGAGCCTCGTGCTTGCTCTTCATTTCGGCATCAGTGCCATTTCACTTGCAACGGTTATTATGCTCACCATTCTGGCATTTGAGGATAACCGCAAGCCGTCGCTGCAGCCAAAAGTGACAAAAGGCTACCGCAATTACCTGGTTGCCACTATTGTTTATTCCTACGCCGTCATTTATACCGGAGCCTATGTGAAGCATTCCGGCGGAGCAGAGATAGCCGGCTGGATTCACCGCGGTGCCGCTGTCGCTCTTATGGTCGTCGTAGCCGTACTGATGATTTGGACGCTGAAACGATTTCGGGCCTATACGTCACTGGCTGCTATGAGCGTAATGGCTTTTGTGCTGATACTAGTTCAGGCGGGGGCCGGCATTGCCCTGATTTTTGGAGCTCCGCATTTAACGTCTGTGCTTATTCATGCACTGACAATCAGCATCATTTTTACCATAATGACCTACATGCTTGTCATTATTACCCGGCAGCCTGCTGTTTCTTCCACAGAACTCACCAGCACCTCTAAAAGCATACACCAAAAAGAAGCAGGCCTTCACCACTAGAAGGCCTGTTTTTTCGTCTCAAAAGAAGTCGTACATAAACGGAGTAAAGCCCGGAAGAGCATGATCAAGCAGCTGCAGCTGCTGCTTGCTGCCTTTTACAAGAGACGTGCGCTCAGCTTCCCGTACAGTGAGGTATCCCATAACGAGAGCGGTCAGTGTGTTAATGGAAAGGTCGATACCGGTACGGTTCGATAGCACTTCTTTGATCTCCATCCGCCCTTCTTTTGATTTATACAGCTGCCAGCTCGTATTGTTCCAATCACAAAATGTATCTTCCACATGCAGCACGAGGGATTCCTCGACCGGCAGATTCAGCGGATACTGATGCAAAAATGGGTACACATCCACGATGCGGGCCATAAAATAGCTTTTTCTCGTTTCTTCGATTTTGGGTTCCGGCAGTAAATAACGGCTCGGGTCATCAATAACGGGTGAAATTTTGGCAGTTTCAATCATAGAATCATGATTGGCCAAAAACCGCCACAATTCCCTGCGTGCATCTTCATGCCATGCTACAAACTCATGCACAGTTAGCTGCTGCTCTTTTACTTCATACAGCACATATCCGCTGTCAAAGCCATTCGCATCGGTGTAAACAGCAGCGTTGCCTTTCTTGCGCTGAAGCGTGCGGTTTTTCCACCATTGTTCAGAGCGTACAATCATGCCGGCATACTGCTTTGCCCATTTCTGGTAGATATAGTCGAGTATCTGCCAATCCTGCTGATAAATTCGGCGGATATACCCTTTTTCAGGTTCCCCGGTTTCCGGAAGCTCGCTTTTTGTTACTGTCCAATGCTTCGTATCACAAAATACTTCCCAGCCGAATTTTCGGTAAAAGGAAGTGGAAAACGGATAAAGCATAGAGATCGGCACGCCCCGGTCTCTTAAATCCACCAGCGCTTCTTTCAATAGCGAGCGCACTAAACTGCCCCGTCGCTTTTCCGGCCACGTTGCTACGCCAGAAATTCCCCCCATCGGCATTTTGACGTCTCCAAGGTAAACAATCGTGGGAAATATCGCTACTTTAGAAAGAACCTTCCCCCGTTCGACGGCGACCCAGTTGTCCTGGGGCACGATCGTGCGGCGCCTTTCCCGGCGCTGTTCCTCTGTCAAATGAATTTGGAAAGCATACTGGGCCAGATCTAAACTTTGATCAATTTCTGATTTTTTCATACGGCGAATGTCCATGGCTTAGTCTCCTTTAAACATCTCAATTGCTTTTTTTCGCTGAACCGAGTGATCTATTTCAGGCTCCGGGTAATCTTGACCGAGTATACAGTTATACTCTTTTTGCTGTTGTTCATCCATTTTCCACGGGGTATGAATATATTTTTTTGGTACTCCCTGCAGTTCCGGCACATGTTCGCGGATATAATCGCCCTGCGGGTCAAAGCGCTCACTCTGCCTCACTGGAGAAAAGACGCGGAAATAAGGCACCGCATCCGTGCCGGTGGAAGCCGCCCACTGCCATCCGCCAGCATTGGAGGAAGGGTCATAGTCAATAAGCCTTTCAGCGAAATACCTCTCTCCCTCCCTCCAGTCAATTAAATAATCCTTAGTGAGAAAGGAAGCAGCGATCATCCGGCCCCGATTATGCATCCAGCCGGTTTCATTTAACTGCCGCATGCAGGCGTCCACCACCGGATAGCCAGTACGCCCCTCTTTCCAGGTCTGCAGCCGTTTTTCATCATACTCCCACGGCAGATTTTGGTAAGCTTCCTTCAGCTCTTTATTTTTTAGCTCGGGATGCGTGGCGTGAATCATATTATAGTAATCTCTCCAGGCAAGCTCGCTTACAAACGCTTCAGCCCCTGGATTTCCTTCTTCAAGCTGTTCTGAAAGGGCCTGATAAATTGTTCTCACAGAAAGCCGGCCGGTTTTTAAATATGCGGACAGCCGGCTCGTTCCGTCCTGGGAAAGTGCATTGTTTGTTTCGTGGTATGTCGGAGCTATTTCCTCCACAAATGTCTCCAGCCGTTTATGGCCGTCTTCTTCACCGGTATGCTTCCACGTTTCCCCGTAATGCTTTAAATAAGAGGATAATTTTCCGTATGCGGCTTTCTGCGGCAGGGAGGGACGAGCCTGCCGACTGCTTATAAGATCAAGCCTGCATTTGTACGGTTGTTCTTTTTCGAGCTGGCGCCAGGCACGATAATACGGAGTGTAGACGGAATACAGCCCACCGTCCTTTTTCTTCACTTCATCGGAACGATGAAAATGAGCATCTTTATATACGTGGGTTTCTACGCTGCGCCGCTGCATTTCTGTCTTCACCTGCTCGTCCCGGTAGGCGGCAGGCGGTGCTTCGTCTTCATTAAAAAATAAATGCGTAAGCCCGGGCACCTTTTCTTTTAAATAGGCGAATGCCTTTTCCGCCGTTCCATGCAGGAAATATAATTGTATATGTTGATCATCGCATTCTTTGCGAAATTTTTCTAGATTTTGAAAAAAATAATCATGGTGGGGACATGAAAAACTGTAAAACTCCGGGTCAAGATGAAAGACTAAAAACCACTGCCTTCCCTCTTCCGCCTCCACCCATTGCTGCATTTCATGCATTGCCCGGTTATCTGTTAATCGTAAATCCCTGCGCATCCATAAAGCACTTACTTCCGTCATACATTCCGCTCCTTTTATACCGTAGTTCTTCTTCAATTCTATACCTTTTTTCAGTTTATTTAACGCTTTTTCCGTAAGAAAACATGCTTCCATAGAAATTTCATTTTTTGAAACCTACTACCTCTCTGTGTTAGATTTTTCTCTATTTTTATTTTGCCATAAAAAAAGACCGGCCTACCGGCCGATCTTTTAGTACCTGTTATTCAAATTCGAGAAGAAGATCTCCCGATTCGATCGGTTCATTATTTTCTACATAAACGCCCTTGATTTTACCATCAAACGGCGCCTGGACAGTCGTTTCCATCTTCATTGCTTCCGTAATCATAAGCTGGTCGCCTTTAGCCACTTCATCGCCCTCTTTGACAGAGGTTTTCAGCACGGTTCCAGGCATCGTTGCCCCAATATGGTTAGGATTTGATTTATCCACTTTTGGACGCACATTGGCATCCACCTTGGCATTTTTATCCTTAATAACAACTTCACGGGACTGCCCGTTCAATTCAAAGTACACGTTTCTATGACCAGTTTCGTCCGGCTCTGATACGGAAATGAGCTTCACGATCAGCGTTTTCCCTTTTTCGATTTCCACTTCCACTGTTTCCCCGAGCTCGAGCCCGTAGAAAAACGTCGGTGTATCAAGCACAGATACATCACTGAAGCTTTGACGGAACTGTTCAAATTCCATGTATACTTTCGGATACATCGCGTAGGAAATCATATCATGACTGGTCACCGGGCGGTCGAGCGTGTTAAAGAGTTCTTCTTCAATAGCTTTAAAATCGACTGGTTCAAGATTTTCACCCGGACGGTTCGAAATAGGGGTACGATCCTTCAAAATAATTTTTTGAAGTTTTTCCGGGAAGCCCTGGTGCGGCTGCCCTAAGTAGCCCTGGAAGAATTCCACGACGGAATCCGGGAAATCAAGGTTCTGGCCATTATCGTAAACGTCTTCTTCTGTCAGGTCGTTTTGGACCATATACAGTGCCATATCTCCGACGATTTTCGACGACGGCGTTACTTTGACAACATCCCCAAACATGTCGTTAACACGGCGGTACATTTTCTTCACTTCCCGCCAGCGGTCCCCAAGGCCTACCGCTTTCGCCTGCTGCTGCAAATTGCTGTACTGGCCGCCCGGCATTTCGTGTTCATATACCTCTGGTGCGGGTGAACGCATGCCGCTTTCAAAGCCTTGGTAGTATTCACGCGTGGTATCCCAGAAGTCACTGAGCTCCTGCAGGGCACCAACATCCACCTTCGGCTGCCGCTTATTTCCGGCCAGGGCATAATACAAGCCGTCTGCGCTTGGCTGTGAAGTGAGACCAGCCATAGAGCTTTCTGCCACATCGACAATGTCTACTCCGGCTTCTACCGCACGGGCGTACGTAAAGATACCGTTGCCGCTCGTGTCATGTGTGTGAAGGTGCACCGGAATGGAAATGGAATCTTTGAGCTCAGAAACAAGCTGGTACGCTGCTTCCGGCTTTAAAAGTCCTGCCATATCTTTAATGCCCAGAATATGGGCGCCGGCGTTTTCAAGCTCTTTCGCGAGGTTTTTATAATACTTCAGGTCATATTTGTCCCGCTTCGGATCAAGAATATCTCCTGTATAGCACATGGCAGCCTCAGCGATTTTATTCGTCTGTCTTACTTCATCAATCGTAAGCGTCATTCCTTTCAGCCAGTTAAGGGAATCAAAAATCCGGAAAACATCAATTCCGGCATTGGCTGATTTTTGCACAAATTCTTTAATCAGATTATCCGGGTAATTTTTATACCCTACGGCATTGGAAGAACGGAAAAGCATCTGCAGAAGCGTGTTCGGCATACGCTCGCGAAGTTCAAGCAGCCGGGTCCACGGATCTTCGTGCAGAAAGCGCATAGCTACGTCGAATGTTGCCCCACCCCACATCTCTGAGGAAAACAAGTTAGGCAGCATGCGGGAGGTCGGTTCTGCGATGCGCTTCAAGTCATCGCTTCGGACCCTCGTAGCAAGCAGCGACTGATGGGCATCACGGAACGTGGTGTCAGTCAAAAGCACTTCATTTTGGTCTTTCACCCAGTTTGCGAGCCCTTCTGGCCCCTGTTCATCGAGAATTTGTTTTGTTCCTCTCGGTATCGGTTTTTTCTTATCGATCTTTGGTACCACCGGTTTGTTGAGCGTTGGCTTTGGTGTGTTTTCAAGCCCGGGATAACCATTTACAATCGTTTCTCCGATAAATGTGAGCATTTTCGTTCCACGGTCCTGGCGCACTGGAAAGACGAAGAGCTCCGGGCTCGAATCGATAAAGGAAGTGTCATACGTGCCCGTAATGAATTTTTCATGCTGAACAACGTTTTCCAAAAACGGGATATTTGTGCGAATACCACGAATCCGGAATTCCCGAAGGTTCCGGAGCATTTTTTCCGAAGCCCCTTCAAATGTCCGTGCCCATGTGGATACCTTCACGAGCAGAGAGTCATAGTACGGAGATATGATCGCCCCCTGGAACCCGTTCCCGGCATCGAGCCTCACTCCAAAGCCTCCGCTTGAACGGTAAGCCATGATTCGTCCTGTATCCGGCATGAAATCGTTCGCAGGATCCTCTGTCGTCACCCGGGATTGAATGGCATAGCCGAAGGTTTTAATATCCTTTTGCTCTGGAATGTCTATGGAACCATCATGCAGTGTGCCGCCATCGGCGATTTTCAGCTGGGACTGCACGATGTCTACCCCGGTAATCATTTCCGTAATTGTATGTTCTACCTGAACGCGGGGGTTAACTTCAATGAAGAAAAATTCTCCCTTGTCGTTAACCAGAAACTCTACCGTGCCCGCATTGACGTATTCAATATTTCTGGCCAGTTTCACAGCAGCATCGCAAATGCGTTCACGCAGCGACTCATCGAGCGCAATACTTGGTGCTACCTCCACCACTTTCTGATGGCGGCGCTGAATGGAACAGTCCCGTTCATACAAATGGATAACGTTTCCTGCTTTGTCCCCGAGCACCTGCACTTCAATATGCTTTGGATTTTCGACAAATTTTTCTACATAAACGATATCGTTGCCAAAAGCAGATTTCGCTTCGGATTTTGCCCGGTCGTATGCATCCTCGAGCGATTCTGCATCGCGGACAATCCGCATGCCGCGTCCGCCTCCGCCAAGCGAAGCTTTAATCATAATCGGGAAGCCGTGCTTGTCAGTGAATTCCTTCACTTCTTCCACACTGTTTACCGGACCGTCGCTTCCTGGAATAACCGGGAGGTCTGCAGCAATCGCCGTTTCTCTCGCTTTGACTTTATCCCCGAACATTTCCAGGTGACGGGTCTCCGGACCAATAAAGGTAATTCCTTCTTCATCACAGCGTCTGGCAAAGTCAATATTTTCAGAAAGAAAACCATAGCCCGGGTGAATAGCATCGACACCGTTCTCTTTTGCTGTACGGATAATATCTTCAATATCCAGATACGCATCGATCGGTTTCTGCCCTTCTCCTACCAGGTAAGCTTCATCTGCTTTATACCGGTGGAATGCTCCTACATCTTCATTGGAATAAATAGCCACGGTGCGTATATGTAATTCGGTGCACGCCCGAAATATGCGTATAGCAATTTCACCGCGGTTTGCTACTAATACCTTTTTAATATTCTCTAGACCGTTCATCCTTCTCCTCCTCTTATCTAATGCATCTCCAGCAGGATGTATCTATCTTATCCCGATAGGAGCAATCAGAATTATCTTCAATAACAGATAATTCTAAATATAAATTATCATACGCAAGAACCAGGCCATCTGTCAAAGTAATATTCGCATTTTTTTAAAATTTGTGCCTATTTTGAATACAAGATGAGCCTGCTTTACATAATATTTCCCTAATTTTCACTAAAATAAAACTTCAAATAAAAAACTTAGTTGTTTGTAAAAAAACCAAGCTATTCAATTAGAATAGCTTGGCTCATCCACCGACTGTTGCTTCATGAAAAGCAGCAAGTTTCCGTTCAAGTTCAGAGAGAATTTGTTTACCGGTATGTTCGTCGATGAGATTCAAACGAATGGCAAAGTCGATTTCCCGTGAAAGCCCAAACATTTGTGTATCAAGCACCTCTTCGTAAAGCGGGCATTGAGGCATTGTCAAGTTGTCCATCTGCACTTCAATAAGTTTTCTAATCTTTTCAGCATCTGCTTTCAATAAAGCGTATGCTTTCTCGCTATGTTCTGTTGCTGCCCTCATGCTCAAGGCAATCCCTCCTACAAGCTGACTCCTTCTATTCATCTTATCTGTTCATTAAAAAAAAAGCAAGACGATTTACGTATAAAATCTTGATTCTTCAGACTATAAGCCATAATCTCCGGGCCAGCAGCAACTTCTGCTTTTTCTCTATTACCCGGTTGTGGTAGCATAAAAACCAGTTCCTATCAGCAGCTATAAAATTGGAGGAGTGCTTTATGAATTTCATCGTAATGATTCAGGGGAATGTTCGTTTTCCGATCACTCTCGATCCTACTACCTGGATATTTGATGACCGCAAAATTGACCTTGATACGTATTTTGATACCGATCCTGCTGCCGGAGAGCAGCCTTCCACGGAAGCCGATCATACAGCCAGGCGGTTTGCACGTGACCGTGAAGAAGGTTCCAATGCCCCTGATCCGGATCCAGGACGCGGACGCACTAACAAAGTACGCAACAAAAAAGAAGCCATCATCAACGGCTCCTTCGGCATCAGGTTTGAGCCGTTTTTACAGAATGCCGAACCAAAAGAGGACGCAAGCCACGTTGTTGTGGAAACAGAAGCAGAAACTCATCTTGTATCTCTTGAAGAAGCGAAAAATTTCATTGTAGCATTTTCCCATAAGGGCAGTCCGCTAAAAGAAGACGGCCCGGTCCACATATATTACGGAAACGGGGCTAACAAGGCTAATCCTATTCGGCATGTAACAGGTTTTCAGGTAAAATAAACAGAAACGACAGCTGGAGCTATTCCAGCTGTCGTTTTTTATAGTATGTCCGCTGCAAGCTGCGCGAGACCGGAACGTTCTCCTTTCTCCAGCTTGACGTGCCCGCTGATCCCCTGGTTTTTGAACATTTCAACCACATAGGCCAGGCCGTTGTTTAATTCGTCGAGGTACGGGTGATCAATTTGGGCCGGGTCGCCGAGAAAAACAATTTTACTGCCTTCTCCCACTCTTGTTAATATTGTTTTTACTTCGTGCTTTGTTAGATTCTGAGCCTCATCAATTATAATATACTGATCCGGAATACTGCGTCCGCGAATATAAGTTAATGCCTCCACCTGAATCGACCCCATCCCGGCAAGAATAGAATCAAGCTCGCCGGGCTTTTTAGCGTTAAAAAGATACTCCAGGTTATCATAGATAGGCTGCATCCATGGGCGCAGCTTTTCATCTTTTTCCCCTGGGAGGTAACCTATATCTTTACCAAGCGGCACAACAGGTCTTGCAACCAACAGCTTATGGTATCTTTCCATATCTTCAATTTGAAGCAATCCGGCAGCAAGAGTCAATAGGGTTTTGCCCGTTCCTGCCCGCCCAGTCAATGTTACAAGAGGTATATCTTCCCGAAGCAGCAGCTCGAGGGCCATTTTCTGCTCCACGTTTTTCGGACGGATACCCCAAACATGATCAATCTCTGATGTGAATTTACGAATTCTTTTGCCGGAGGCGTCAACCTTTGCAAGAGCTGAAGAGCTGCTCAGACCATCTCTTAAAATAAGGAATTCATGGGGGCAGAACCCTTCTTCAGAAACCTCCCCGGAAGCGAGAGAGCCTTCCTCGAAAAAAGCGTCAAGCAACGGGCGGTCGACCGTCAGTGTCTGATGCCCTTTATAAATATTGTCGTATTGGGTGACCCGGTCATTCAAAAAGTCCTCTGCTGTTATACCAAGAGCATCTGCTTTCACGCGTACAAGAGCGTCTTTACTGATAATGACGACATGGTAGTCGCCCAAAAGCTCGTATTCGTCCTTTAAATTCTGGGCCACGGCGAGGATACGATTGTCATTGGTCACTTCAATAAAAGTATCTTTCATGCTTTCGTATGAACGGTGATTCAGTTCTACACGTAGTGTCCCGCCTGAACCGAGAGAAACTCCTTCATGGAGTTTGCCTTTTCCGCGGAAGCGATCCAGAATCCTGGCTGTTTCTCTCGCGTTTCTGCCAAGTTCATCCATCAATCTTTTTTTGGAATCAATTTCTTCCAGAACCACTGCCGGAATCACTACATGATGTTCGTCAAACTGATAAATTGCCTGGGGATCTTGGAGCAGTACGTTCGTATCTAAAACGTAAATTTTTTTCATAACAGGTGCTTCCCCCTATCTTGTCTCTATCGCAATATTTAAATTATTGTGTTTTCTTCATAGCTTCAAGTACTTTATTATCCAGCTCGTCTGCCGCTTCCAGGTCATATGTTTTCTCAAACACCGGGCCGCTGATCATTCTGGAACCGTAAAACATTACATCTTTCACTTCAACGACCTCCACTTCTATGATTGCAAGCGGAAAAGATATACCATTGACCTCCGTCGTTAAAATTTTCCCTCTGCCTGCAATGGAGTAAGTGGTGCCTCCGCCGATGACAGTCATAGCCATTCCCGGAGCCGCCCGCAAGTTTTTCATGACGGACGCCCGGGCATCAACCGCAAACCGGAGCATTCGGGATGAAGATGCATATACCCATGACACGGCGTGAATATCCGGGGTAGAATTTTTCTGATTGATCGTAGAGACCGTCACGTACTGTTCCTGCTTTAATAAATAGACGATTTCTTCAGGTAGCTCGTCAAACACACGACTAGCCATATGTATCCCCCCTTATATGTATAATAGTACCATTTTGGTTTGAAAATTTGTCCATTCTTTTTCGGATTCTTTTGTTTAATTTTCTGTTCTAATCATCTGGCCCCTCTTCTGTTATCAAGGCAGCGGTCGTGTTATACTTAAAGCATATCTTTTGGTTGCATAAAGCAGAGGTGAAACGAAATGATGCGGGTAAAATGCGTAATCTGCGATGAAATTCATAAATTGGACGATGAAAATCCTCAAGCAAAAAAAATTAGGAACCGTCCGATTCACACGTATATGTGTTCTGAATGCCATGAACGGATCTCAAACCGGACAAATGAGCGGAAAGCTACTGGTCATTTCCATTTATACCGGGATCCGGTAAAAGACAACGACTGGTAATAATGGGTTTACCCGATCGGCATTGATTGATAATAAAAATCCCGGCTGCAGTAATTACTGCAGCCGGGATTTTTATTATTTGGAAACGCTCTGGCGCTTTTCTTCGCGCTCGCGTTCGCCTTTTTGGAGAATTTTCTTTCTTAGTCGGATTGAATCCGGAGTAACTTCGCAGTACTCATCTGCGTTCAAATACTCAAGAGCTTCTTCAAGTGTCAGAACCCGCGGGCGTTTCATCGTTACGGTCTGGTCCTTGGTAGCTGAACGCACGTTTGTCTGCTGCTTCGCTTTTGTTACGTTTACAGCCAAATCATTTTCACGGCTGTGCTCACCGACAATCATGCCTTCATAAATTTCAGTACCAGGCTCGACAAACATCGTACCGCGGTCTTCAAGCTGCATCATGCTGTATGGAGTCGCTTTTCCATTTTCCATGGAAACGAGCACTCCCTGACGGCGGCCGCCAATCTGCTCTTTGATATACGGACGGTACTCTTCAAACGTATGGTTCAAGATGCCGTATCCTTTAGTCTGGGATAAGAATTCATTCGTATATCCAACCAAGCCGCGGGATGGGATCATGAAGTCAATCCGGACCTGGCCGTCACCTTTATTAACCATGTTTTCCATTTCACCTTTACGTTCACCGAGGGATTCCATTACCGGTCCGGTAAAGTCCTCAGGTACATCAACCTGAAGGCGTTCATAAGGCTCACAGAGTACGCCGTCCACTTCTTTAATAATTACCTGCGGCTTAGATACCTGCAGTTCAAAATCTTCGCGGCGAAGGTTTTCAATTAAAATAGACAGGTGAAGCTCACCGCGGCCGGAAATCAGCCAGGCGTCCGGGCTGTCTGTTTGTTCGACCCGGAGACTCACATCCGTTTCCAACTGCGTCAGCAGCCGTTCTTCAATTTTACGGCTCGTAATTTTGGATCCTTCCCGTCCGGCAAATGGACTATTATTCACAAGAAAAGTCATTTGCAGCGTTGGTTCATCAATACGAAGTACCGGCAGTGCTTCCTGATGATCCACCGGGCATATTGTTTCCCCAACCATGATATCTTCTACACCGGATATGGCCACCAGGTCCCCGGCTTTCGCTTCGCTGACTTCTTCTTTTTTCAGGCCAAAGAAACCAAACATTTTAGAAATACGGAATTTTTTCACCGTACCGTCAAGCTTAACCAGCGCTGCCTGGTCACCTGTTCGCAGCGTTCCACGGAAGACCCTTCCGACACCAATTCTCCCCAGATAATCATTGTAGTCAAGCATCGCTATCTGGAACTGGAACGGCTCGTCACTATTGTCCACTGGCACTGGCACATTATCTGAGATCATGCGGAAAATAACGTCCATATTTTCGTCCTGTTTTTCAGGGTCTTCGCTTGCCGTGCCGTTAATTGCGGAAGCATAAACAACTGGAAAATCGATTTGGTCTTCGTTTGCTCCGAGCTCGATAAACAGGTCCAGCACTTCATCCACAACTTCTGAAGGACGGGCCATATCGCGGTCAATTTTGTTTACGACTACGACCGGAGTCAAGTTCTGCTCCAATGCTTTTTTCAAAACAAAGCGAGTCTGCGGCATGCAGCCTTCATAGGCGTCTACAACCAGAAGTACACCGTCCACCATTTTCATGATACGTTCTACTTCCCCGCCAAAATCTGCGTGGCCCGGGGTATCAAGAATGTTGATACGCGTATCATGGTACTTTACTGCTGTGTTTTTCGCCAGAATCGTAATACCGCGTTCTTTTTCAATATCGTTGGTGTCCATTGCCCGCTCGTCTACCTGTTCATTTTCCCGAAAAGTTCCTGATTGACGAAGAAGCTGGTCGACAAGGGTGGTTTTCCCGTGGTCAACGTGGGCAATAATCGCGATATTGCGAATATCTTTACGTAAAACTGTCACTATAAATCTCTCCTATTCTCTTGCTGCAATCATAACAAACCCTGGCACTCGGCGACATCGTCTTCCATAAAGCCAGGGTTCTCATTGCCATTTTTATCTGAGTTCCTACCATTTTACATTGTTAGTATAACATATGCCGGATCCCATTTAAGAAACGCCGACTGGCAAGTTACTATCACAGACACTACTTTCAACAATATAACATAAACGTGTACTGAATCATAGCCGTCTGACTGTATTTGAGTTTTCTTTCAAAAGCCGATAAAATAATAACAGCATCATTTAATAGAAAGAAGGGAATTTATGACAAAAATACAGTGGTTATATTTACTGCTCGCCACTTTAGCTATTTTTGGGATCGCCTCCATCGGCATTGCTATCGCCGAAGCCTCCATTATTATTGCTATTGTTTCAATCGCTGTAACATGTTCAGCTTTTTACTTTGCCCGGAAGCTGAAAGCAAGATCTGCAGCTTAGCTTAAATGAGTACGGGGGATCAGCTGTTCAGCATCCCCCGTACTTTTTCCTGCAAGCCTGGACGCCCGGCCAGATAAGGTCCTTTTTCAAGCATCGACGGCCTTTTGTTATCGATTGTCGAAATGTCTGCCCCTACTTCCCGCAACAGCACTTCCGCTCCAGCGAAATCCCAAGGCGCAAGCCACAGGTTCACATAAGAATCAAGCCTGCCACATGCTACATAACAGAGTTCAATGGCGGCCGAACCGTACGCTCTTGTGCTTCTTGACTCATCCACAATATTTCGCATCTGTCGGGCGTAAGGAATTTTTTCATTTTTAATCCACCTGGCGTTAATACCCACAATCGCTTCCTTTAATTCTGCCGGCTTCAATTTTGAAAGCTTTACGTTATTGTGGTAGGCGCCCTTTCCTTCCAGTGCGGTAAACCATTCATTAGCCATAACGTCATAAACAATGCCGACTTTGCCGATTCCATTTTCAAAAACAGCCAGGGAAATGGCAAAATTAAACTGCTGATGAACAAAATTTGTGGTCCCATCGATAGGGTCTATAATCCAAATAATGTTATCGGTGTCTGTAATATCAGCACCGGCCTCCTCTTCTCCTAAAATACGGTGCCCGGGATATTCTTTATTAATTTTCTTTGTTAACAGTCGTTCAATTTTAAAGTCCATTTCGGTTACCAAGTCATTGGGATTTGATTTTGTTTCTATGACCAGGCTTTCCTCCAGAGAAGCGCGAAGCAGCTCCCCGGCCTCCTGTATCCATTGCACGGCTTTTTCCTGCATGGCCGACCAATTCTCTTCCATTATAATCCTCTCCACTTCTTCCATATGTATATGAGTTATTCTTCCCTCTAAATAGTAAATTTATGCACCGACTTCTGCACAAAAAAGATCCGGCCTGCTGTAGAGCAGCCCGGATCCTTTTATTTATATTACACTTCCAGTCGAATCCACTCCTGGCGTAATTGCTCTAAGCGGTATTTGCTGGCGTGTATAGATGTTAAATCTTCTTCTGCCATGGCGTCATGAAGGGTTACCAGTTCATAATCAATTTCTAAGCGCAGTACCGGGATTCGTTCTTCTGCATCTCTACGTTTAAACGCCTGAATTACTTGTTCCAAGTTTCCCACACCCCTTAAATGGAATATTAATGTCTCGAGCTGAAAGTTAACTGACGCTGGCAAGCCTTCTCAGAATGTTCAGAAAATATAAGATGCAGAACTATCTCTTTTGTTCTGAAATTATATTTTGCTACGGCCTCTCCCTACTGTCTTTTTTGTTTATCTAACGATGTACTGAGAAAGTTTGTGTACTCGTTATTCTATAAGGATTATTGGAATTATAAAACCTTTTTACCCGAAACGCAAGAAAAACACACAAAAATTTTCAGTATTTTTAAATAATTGTGTTTTTTGCCTATGTCCATTAGTTGCCGGATATACAAAATTTCAGTATGCTTGACTGTAGATTAATTGAAAAAGGAGCAGTCATTACATGAGCAGAATGCATTTTACCAAAAAAGACTTTTCTATTATGCAGACAGAGGGGCTTGAAAACCGCATGAGTCAAATCCGGGAGCATATTCAGCCCGTCTTTTCTCAATTAGCAGACTCCCTTGCTGAAGATTTATCCACAGACACCGGCGAAGAATTGTTTATTCATGTTGCAAGGCACGCCCGGCGCTCCGTTCATCCTCCGGAAAGCACCTGGTTTGGTATTGCTCCTGATAAAAGAGGCTACAAAAAGCATCCCCATTTCCAGGTCGGCCTTTTTGACGATCATCTTTTTGCCTGGCTCACCCACATGTACGAAGTGCCGGATAAAGCTGGTATTGGCAGCATGTACCTGGACCGCCTCTCCCTGCTTACCTCTCTTCCGGACGACTATAAAATCTCCCCGGACCATACGAAACCGGATGCGTTTTATATTCAGGAAAATCAGGAAAAGACCATTCATACTCTTGAGCGTTTGCGGGACGTCAAAAAAGCCGAGCTCCTGATTGGCCGCCAGTTTGACGCGAAAACAGCCTCTTCCTGGAATGAGAAAGAAACGTACGAGTATATCTACGGTACATTTAAGGAACTTCTTCCTTTATATCACTTGTCTCTCCAGACTGTATAAAACAGCCGTGCGCTCTACCCAGAGCGCACGGCCATATTAATTTTTTCTTCTGCTTCTGCTTTTTTTGCCGCCTGCACGGTTTTCCAGCAGCTTACTTCAGCGTCCTCGTCAAACTGGCGAAACATTTGCTTCTCCTCGCTTTTGCTCGGTACCACTTCTTTAAATTTTTTGTATAAGCCTAAAATATCTTCCCTTGGCACAGCTTTGCCGTACGCAGTTTCAATAATCTGAAAAAAGGTGGTTACATCAATAATTTCCTGCGTAGTCCATTCCATGGAGATGGGAATATTAACATTTTCTTTCATCACTGGTTCCCCCTTCATTAATATTCTAGCAAATCCCCGGCGAAACGTTCCACAAAGTTATTTAATGACTGTATAAAGTCTGCTATAATTTGAATGTTTTTGATCGCATTGGAGGGACACATATGAACAAACAGAAGCTTACTCCGATATTCACTAAGTTAAAAGAGCATATACAGGCAAAACCTGTGCCTTTTCACATTCCAGGCCATAAAAACGGCACTGGCATGGACGAGGAATTCCGCGAATTTATCGGCAGTAATATATTAAATATGGATCTTATTAATATCGAACCACTCGATGATCTGCATCATCCGTCCGGAGTGATTGATGAAGCGCAGAAGCTCGCCGCCGAAGCCTTCGGGGCAGACTATACTTTTTTTTCTGTGCAGGGTACAAGTGGCGCCATTATGACGATGATTTTATCTGTATGTGCCCCGGGAGACAAAATTCTTGTGCCGAGAAACGTACACAAATCGATCATGAATGCGATTATTTTTTCCGGAGCCGTGCCTATTTTTATGTATCCGGCTCTTGATGAGCAGTTCGGTATTTCTCACGGCATCACGCCTTCCACAGCTCAGCACGCTCTGGACAGGCATCCTGATGCAAAAGCGCTGCTTGTGATTAACCCCACTTATTTTGGTTTTTCCTCTGATCTTGGTGCCATTGTAGAAACCGCCCACCAGTACGGCGTACCGGTTCTCGTAGATGAAGCTCACGGGGTGCATATTCACTTCCACCCCAGCCTCCCTCCTTCAGCCATGGAGGCAGGTGCTGATATGGCTGCCACAAGTGTGCATAAACTCGGGGGCTCAATGACGCAAAGCTCCGTATTGAATGTCCAGGGCTCTCGGGTTTCGATCGCTCATGTACAGGCGGTTTTCAGTATGCTTACAACAACGTCTACTTCATACCCGCTTCTAGCATCGCTCGACGCTGCACGCAGGCAGCTTGCACTGAAAGGGCAGGGGTTGATAGAAGATACACTTGAACTCGCAGAAAAAACACGGGTCTCTATTAACGCCATTTATGGCCTCTACTGTGCCGGTACTGAAATGCTTGCGCAGCATACCGTGACCGCTATGGATCCGACAAAGCTGTTAATTTCTGTTCAGCAGCTTGGCATCAATGGCTACGAAGCTGAAAAATGGCTGCGGGAGCATTACCGCATTGAAGTAGAGCTTTCCGATTTGTACAATATTCTCTGTATTGTGAGCTTTGGCGACACGGAAAAAGAAACCTCGTTACTTGTACATGCACTAGAAGAGCTCGCCAGACAGCATTACACCGCTGAAACTTATGCAGTACCCGCAGTGTTAAAGCTTCCGTCCATACCTACCCTTTCCATCGCACCGCGCGATGCATTCTATGCCGAAAAAGAAACCATCACTCTTTCAGAAAGTGCCGGCCGGATTATCGCAGAATTTATTATGATTTATCCTCCTGGGATCCCGGTGCTTTTACCAGGGGAAATCATTGCCGAGGAAAACTTAACGTATATTCAAGCTAATGCAGCGGCCGGGCTTCCCGTTCAGGGCCCAGAGGACCCCTCCCTTCAAACGATACGTGTAATCCAGGAACAAAAGCCAATTCAATAAAAAAGCAGCTGTGGCTGCTTTTTTGGCTTTTACATATAATGAGGAAGTTTGGCATTAATAAAAGACATAATTTCTTCGAGCAGCCATACTTCTTCCTTTTCCAGTTCTTTCATTTGCGCCTCTCTTGAAATAATAATTCCGCCCGCAAATATTTCTTTTTCATAAAAAGGGAGCACCCAGTGATACATACCTTCTTCCTGGCAGCAGAATACCGTTTTCTGTATGTCCGCTAAAAGCAAAAGGCCGTTTTGAATATCTATTTCCTTCGTAAATACTGGATGAGCGTCCCCGTCTTGCCATTCAAAGTGTGTTCCTTTATTAACGTACAAAGAAATAAGGTCTTTATGCGGCCAGTATTTTTGGAATGCATTCATAACGTAGTGCAGGAAGCCTTCAGGCGTTATGGAGTAATCATGGGCAAGGCCGACGTGAAGCCTTATTTCATCATAAAGTGCGGAATGGTCCATAAATGTTCCCCCTTCGTGTGAATCTTGTTCATTTTTAATCAATATAGCATTAATGTAAAGCCCAATAAAATTTTTCAACAAAATTCGACATAAAAAGCTTCTATATCAAGCATTTCCCTACTCTTTTTCTATATATTGGGGATCAATAAAGGAATAGCCCTTTTCATTAAATCCTTCGATAATTGGGCCGAGTGCTTCTTTCGTCCATTCCCGGTCGTGCATAAGAATGTTTGCCCCGTTCGTTAACAGTTCAGTATTCAGCGTAATATCCGTAAGTGCCTCTGCATCCTGGTATTCAGCCTCAAAATCATACCCGTACGTCCAATTCATTTTTATCATGTCGTGCTCTTTGGCATATTCGTCACTAAAGGAAGTATTCTGCCCAAAAGGTGCACGGAAAAAAGCCGGTTCTTCACCTGTAATTTCTTTGACAAGTTCATCGGTTTCTTTTAATTCTTCAAACTGCTTTTCTTCTGATAACTCAGGCAGTGAGGCATGGGTAGTTGTATGATTTCCTATGGCAAACCCCATGTCGCTTATTTTCTTCAGGGCTTCTTTGCCTTCTTCATCTTTTAAAAACATTCCATTAACAAAAAAGATAGCAGGAGCTTCATTATCCGCTAAAATTTCTGCAATTTCTACAGCGTTTCCGTCCGGGGCGTCGTCGAATGTGAGAAGAACTTCGTCTCCCTCGTTCTGCTGGGCCTGCACAGTCCAGTTTGCTTCATTGACTTTATAAACCGGGGCTTCTTCCTTTGAAACAGATACTTTTTGCTCTTCCTTTTTTTCCTCGTTCTGCTCCTGGTTTTTTTCACCGGCAGCAGTATCTGTTTTTTCTTTTTTATCTGCGGCTGCATTCTCTTCTCCAGCACTTGAGCATCCTGCAAGCATCAATGCAAGTGATGACAATAATAACGTTTTTTTCAACCCGACTCCCCCTATTTGTTTATTCCCTTTTATATTTTAGCAAAATTTATACAAAACCAGGTCTAAAAGTTTAAAAAACTTCTATATAATGTTAATAATGTTGCTTTGTTGGAAATAATTTCCCTTCTTATGGACTGTAGGTATTTTTTAACAATTTCGTATAAAGGTTTCTAGGTTTACGGACCTAGACTTAGGGTATAGATTATTCGTGCGTTCTGGTTGCGTATGAAGTTATGAGTGTTATAATAATCATCGTTGTTATTTTTTAAATAGGTATGTGTCTGCTTATTGAATTCTTGAATATCCCCTTTATGCAGAATGCCTCTGCCTAAAAATTGAATGCTTCGCTAAAAGGAAGGTGGAATTTAAAAAGTCATGAGAAAATTAACAAGCGTCTTTTTTGTGACCTTAATAGCGGCGCTTGCGGTAATCATCTGGGGTGTTGTTACACCAGAGAATTTAAACGTAGTGACTGGTAACATTCAGGGATGGATTGTTACTAATCTCGGGTGGTTTTATTTAATATCCGCAACGTCTTTTGTTATCTTTTGTATTTACTTAGTATTTAGTCCGTATGGGAAGATCCGTTTGGGTAAACCGGATGAGCGTCCCGAATACAGTTACTTAACATGGTTTGCATTTCTATTTACAGCCGGTATGGGGATCGGTCTTGTATACTGGGGAGTAGCCGAGCCGCTTTATCACTATTACGGCGGTCCTGAAGCAGACCCGCAGACACCAGCTGCTGCTTCTGATTCTATTCGCCTGTCGTTTTTCCACTGGGGACTGCATCCATGGGCAATTTATTCGGTAGTAGCCCTGGCCCTGGCTTACTTCCAGTTTCGCCATAACGCGCCAGGAATTATCAGCTCGGCGTTCCGTCCACTTCTCGGTGACCGGGTAGATGGATGGTTAGGTACGTTGATCAACTTTATCGCTGTATTTGCTACTATTTTTGGTGTTGCGCAATCTCTAGGATTCGGTGCTACGCAAGTAAATGGCGGGCTCAGCTATATTTTTGAAGGCATTAATAACGACCTGCCTACTCAGCTGATTATTATTCTTATTTTTACTATTCTTTATCTCGCCTCGGCCACTACCGGCCTAAACAAGGGAATTCGTTATTTAAGCTGGGCCAACATTGCTTTAGCTGCAGTTCTGATGCTGTTTGTGCTCTTCGCTGGCCCAACAACAAGCATTCTAAACTCTTTTACTGGTGGGATTGGTAACTACCTCCAAACCTTCCCGGATCAAAGCTTCACTACCTATGCTTATACTGGAGACCGGGCATGGCTTGATTCCTGGACAGTATTCTACTGGGCCTGGTGGATTGCATGGGCTCCGTTTGTTGGTACCTTTATTGCCCGCGTGTCCCGCGGACGTACTATCCGTGAATTCATTACCGGTGTTCTGCTCGTACCATCAATCTTTTCGTTTGTATGGTTTGCCGTTTTTGCAACGACCGGCATTGCCGAAGACAACGCTCAAAACGGTGGATTGTATGAACTGATGACAAGCCAAAGCGATGAAATAGCTCTTTTCGGCCTGCTTGATACGCTTCCTTTCGGAGCCATCACAGGCGTGATAGCATTACTCTTAATCATGAGCTTTTTCATCACCTCCGCAGACTCTGCCACATTTGTTCTTGGGATGCAGACGACCAACGGGAGCTTGAACCCGCCAGTATCCATTAAATTCATATGGGGCCTTGTTATTTCCGGTTCCGCAGCAATGCTGCTCGCTTCCGGGGGTATTAACGGCATACAAGTCGTTATGACCATTGCGGCCCTGCCGTTTACTATCATCATGATCTTAATGTGTGTATCGCTGTTAAAAGCCTTGCAAACCGACCGCAGTATTCTTAACAAAGAACGTAAACTACGCCAGGACGATGAAACAGGACTTTCCCGGCGCGAACGCGAACAGCTTCGCAAAGAACAGGAAGAGCTCCAAAAAGATTTGACTGGCAAAAGCTAACTTATAAACGAAAAACAAAACCCTGGCCTCAGCGCCGGGGTTTTTTGTTCTAAAAACTAGTCTCTGCTCCAAAAAATTCCAGGATGAGCTTGAGTTTTCCTTATTTTTCACAAAAAAGGCCACGGCTTGTGTAAGCCGTGGCTCTTTCTATTTTTTACGTGATGTGGATTGGCATGCCGAGTGCTGCTTCTGCCGTTTCCATCGTAATCTCACCTAACGTTGGGTGAGCATGGACGGTCATCGCTACATCTTCTGCTGTCATACCTGCTTCAATGGCCAGACCTGCTTCTGCAATCATGTCAGAAGCGTTAGGACCAACAATTTGAGCTCCGATGACTAATCCATCATCTTTGCGAGTGATGAGCTTCATGAAGCCTTCAGAGACGTCGAGAGACAATGCCCGTCCGTTTGCCTGGAACGGGAACTTCGCGGATTTTACATCAAAGCCTGCTTCTTTCGCATCTTCTTCTGTATATCCAACGCTTGCAAGCTCCGGATTCGAGAAAACAATCATTGGCATGCCGAGGTAATCGACTGCTGCCGCTTCTCCGGCGATAGCCTCTGCAGCTACCTTCGCTTCGTAGGAAGCTTTATGAGCAAGCGGGAGACCAGGGACAATATCACCGATAGCATAGATGTTATCCACACTTGTGCGGGACTGCTCATCTACTTGGATAAGGCCTCGTTCGCCGATCTCAACGCCAATTTGCTCAAGTCCCAGCTCCTCTGTATTAGGACGGCGCCCTACAGCAACCAGTACATATTCTGCTTCAAATGTTTTTTCTTCGCCTTTTACTTCAGCCGTCAGAGTGACACTGTCTTCTGATTCTTCTACTCCCTGAGCAAACGCTTCGGTCTGAATATCCACACCCTGAGCTTTTAATTTCTTTTGCACAGGCTGAGTCATTTGCTTTTCAAAGCCCTGGGAGAGAATCCGGCTTTCGCCTTCAAGCACAGTAACCTCTGTCCCGAGATTTGCATAGGCGCCAGCCATTTCGATGCCGATATAGCCTCCACCGACAACAATAAGGCTTTTCGGAATTTCTTCGAGGTTTAATCCTCCCGTAGAATCAAGTACACGCTTGCCGAAAGGAAGCGGTTTGAGTTCCACCGGCCGGGAACCTGTAGCAATGATGCAGTTGTTAAATTTATACGTTTGCGAGCTGTACTCGTCTGTAGAAACCTTTACCTGATCCTTGTCGGAGAAATAAGCTTCCCCTCTTACGATGTTCACCTTGTTTGCTTTCAGAAGGGATTCAACGCCTCCGGTAAGCTTTTCAACGACGCTGCCCTTCCACTCCTGCACCTTTGTGAAATCCACTTCGGCGCCTTTCGAAGTAATTCCCATATTTTCAGCGCCTTCGTTAGCCTCGTGAAAACGATGGCCGGCCTGAATCAATGCTTTGGATGGTACGCAGCCTACGTTTAAGCAGACTCCGCCCAGATTTCCTTTTTCTATGATCGTTACTTTTTGTCCAAGCTGGGCCGCACGGATGGCTGCAACATAGCCACCCGGACCAGCACCTACAACTAGCGTGTCAATTTCTTCTGCAAAATCTCCTACTACCATGAATTATCCCTCCATTGAGATTAGTTCTGGTTCATTTAACAAGCGTTTGATGTGATTCAATGCGTGCTGGGCTGTCATGCCGTCAATGAGACGGTGGTCATAGCTTAATGAAAGAGCAAGCATCGGTGCTGCAACAATTTCGCCGTCGCGCACTACCGCTTTTTCTTCAATACGGCCAATACCAAGAATAGCTACTTCCGGATGGTTAATAACCGGAGTAAAGAAAGCGCCCTTCGCAGATCCCAGGTTTGAAATCGTTGCGGATCCCCCGCTCATTTCAGCTGAGGAAAGCTTCCCGTCTCTTGCTTTTGTAGCAAGTTCGTTGATTTCATCGGCCAGGGTAAAGATAGGCTTGCGATCCGTATCTTTAACAACTGGTACGACGAGTCCCTGCTCTGTATCAGCTGCAATACCGATATTGAAGTAATTCTTATAAACGATTTCAGAAGCTTCATCATCGATAGAAGCATTTAATACAGGGAACTTACGGATGGCGGAAGTCAGAGCTTTTACTACGTACGGCAGGTACGTAAGCTTAATGTCCTGCTCTGCTGCCATTGGCTTGAATTTTTTACGATGGTCTACCAGGGCAGTAACGTCCACTTCGTCCATATGCGTAACGTGCGGAGCCGTCTGTTTTGATTGTACCATTTTTTGAGCGATAGCTTTACGGATACCTTTAAGCGGCACGCGTTCTTCCATAGCACCCCGATCCTGTGAAGGCGCTGTGCTTGCAGCCGGTTTGCTTTCTTCGGCACCGGAAGCTGCTTCAGTTGTTTCTTCTTCTGCTGACTGGTCGCCGCTCAGGAAGGCGTCAATGTCTTCACGAAGGATGCGTCCATTTTTGCCGGATCCTTTTACTTTTTGGATCGTAACGTCGTTTTCACGTGCGTATTTACGTACGGACGGCATAGCGATAACGCGGGCGTCTTCGTCTACATCCGTTTCGCTTGAAGTACTGGCACTTTCGCCGCCTGCCGGCGTCGGGCTCTCTTTTTCTGCTTCTGTGGAAGCGGGCTGCGCATCATTTTGCTCCTGCTCATCTCTTGAAGCTGTTCCTTCAGTGCCTTCCTTTTGTTCAGAAGACTGCTCAGAATCTCCTTCGTCCCCGCTGCCATCATCGATGGTCAATATCACTTCACCGACGGTAGTTGTTGTTCCTTCATCCACTTTAAGCTCTAAAACTTTTCCGTCCACCGGCGAAGGAATTTCCACGACGGCTTTATCATTTTGCACTTCGCAAAGCACATCGTCTTCTTTAATTTCATCGCCGGGTTTTACCTGCCATGAAACAATTTCACCTTCGTGAATCCCTTCACCAATATCGGGAAGTTTAAATTCGTAAGCCAAAACAAATGCCTCCTTTTAGTTTACATCGATTTATGCGTAGCAAACAGGTTGACTTCAACCATCAACCTGTTTGCTCGTGTAGTAATTTTTAGAAATTGAGTACAGCCTTCGCTTTTTCAATTACATCATTTTCATTTGGAAGCCAAACATCTTCAGCAGCTGCAAATGGAAAGATCGTATCAGGTGCTGTCACCCGAAGAACCGGGGCTTCTAGATGAAGAATAGCTACTTCGTTTATATTTGCAACTACACTGGCTGCAATGCCTGCCTGTTTTTGTGCTTCCTGGACCACGACCACACGATTGGTTTTTTTCACCGACTCAATGATTGTATCCATATCCAACGGGCTAACAGTACGCAGGTCTACGACTTCAGCCTCGTAGCCTTCTTCTTTCAGCTGGTCTGCTGCTTTCAGGCATGTGTGTACCATTGCACCATAAGCAACTAGTGTAACGTCTTTCCCTTCACGCTTTATATCTGCTTTACCAAGTTCCACAGTGTAATCCTCTTCTGGAACTTCTTCCCGAAAAGAGCGGTACAGCTTCATATGCTCCAGGAAAAATACTGGATCATCGCTTCGGATAGCAGAAATCAATAGCCCTTTTGCATCGTAAGGAGTCGAAGGGATAACCACAGAAAGTCCCGGGGATTGAGCGAGAAGCCCTTCTAAGCTGTCGGCGTGGAGCTCGGGAGTTTTTACTCCGCCTCCAAATGGCGCGCGGATAGTGACCGGGGCATTATTTTTCCCACCCGTACGATAGTGAAGACGCGAAATCTGTCCTACTACTTCATCCATTGTTTCAAATACAAAACCAAAGAATTGGATTTCCATAACCGGGCGGAAGCCCGTCACAGCAAGCCCGAGTGTCAGACCGCCAATGCCTGATTCTGCGAGCGGGGTGTCGAATACGCGTTCTTCGCCAAATTCTTTTTGCAAACCTTCTGTAGCACGGAATACGCCACCATAATGACCTACGTCTTCGCCGTAAACAAGGACATTTTCGTCATTTTTCAGCTCCGTGCGCATCGCCTCTGTAATTGCCTGAATCATTGTCAACTGCGCCATAGCTTACTTCGACTCCTTCTCTCTGTATTCTTCTAACTGTTTGTTTAATTCCTCAGGTAGTTTTTCATACATAATCCCAAGGAGATCGGAAACCTTTTGTTTAGGTGTTTCATCTGCTTGTTTCATAGCCGCTTTAATATCTTCTTTAGCTTTTTCTACTACTTCATTTTCGCGGTCTTCATTCCAGAGATCCTTCTTCTCAAGGTACGCGCGGAAGCGGACGAGCGGGTCTTTCTTTTCCCATTCGTTATCCAGCTCTTCCGTACGGTAACGGGTCGGGTCATCTCCAGACATCGTATGTGGACCGTAACGGTAACATATTGATTCGATTAACGAAGGTTCGCCGTTCAAGGCATTTTTCCTTGCTTCCTGGGTAACAGAATACATGGCAAGAACATCCATTCCATCTACCTGAACCCCGTGCAGGCCGGCTGCTACTGACTTTTGAGCTATCGTTTTAGCAGCGGATTGCTCTTCCACTGGTACGCTGATCGCAAACTGGTTGTTCTGCACAACAAAGATAGCCGGAGCTTCATATGCGCCCGCGAAGTTCATGCCTTCGTAGAAGTCGCCCTGGGATGAACCTCCATCACCAGTATAAGTAATTGCTACATTCTTGTTCCCGCGGCGCTTCAGACCGACTGCTACACCAGCATTCTGTACAAAATTGGCACCAATAATGATTTGAGGCGGTAATACGTTTAAATCTTCAGGAATCTGTCCACCATGAAAATGGCCTTTGGAAAACAAAAATGCCTGGTACAATGGAAGGCCGTGCCACACAATCTGCGGAACATCACGATAGCCTGGAAGAATCCAGTCTTCTTTGTCCAGTGCATAATGTGAACCTATCATCGATGCTTCCTGACCTGCTACTGGGGCATAAAACCCTAAACGTCCCTGGCGGTTCAGCGAAATTGCACGCTGGTCCCAAATGCGTGTATACACCATACGGTGCATCATTTCCTGAAGCTGTTCATCGGATAAGTCCGGAAGCGCTTCTTCGTTTACTACTTCTCCGTTTTCATCTAAAATCTGAAACATTTCAAAGTGACTTTCGACTTGCTCAATCGTTTTTGTCGCCACAAATGTTCACCTCTTCCTCTCTTCTTAAAATAAACCGGCTGTATCCAGTAGTAGTGTTTATCTGTTCTTGAATTATCGTTTGCATAATACACTTGCTTTTGATTGGGTATTCTTATGTGTGAATCCAGAACCACATCATCTTTTAATACCCTTCAAAGCCGTAATATAATCACCGATAATTTTAATAAAGAACAAATAAGTAACTGTTTCAGTTTATTATATCATTTCAGTGAAACAATACTTCTCAATAGTTAGAATATACCAAACGAAAAAGATACGTCAATCCTTTTTGCTCAAAGGATTATCCTGTCATTTAGCATCTTCTAGTTTTTGTAAATAAGATAATCTGTTATATATCATTTGTCTATGCCTATATAAACAGTCCAGCCGTTTTTGGCCTTTTTTCTGCCCTGCTTTTCCCGCTTGTTATAAAACTGAATTAACTTTCTGCCTCCACCATCTCCCCGAATGCATTTTTAGCTTCATTGAATGATTTTGTTTCTGTATTGAATGAGTCCCTGAAGCTTTCTACCTCCTTATAGGAGCTGTTAATTTTATCAAGATGCTTTTCGAGCGATTCAAGCTCCAGATTTTCATCAGTAAACGATTCATACATCTCAATTTCTTTATCTGCTGCTTCTGTATAAGCCCCGTGAACGCTATTAAATGCTTCATTTCTCTTCTCCATTGCCTGTTGTGCCTGTTGTGCCTTTTTAGTCATTTTTTCATTTTCAAGGTTGTTGATCGGCTCCCCTGCTTCCATTGCCTCATCATAAGCTTTATTAATTTCTTCTTTTTCTTCTTCCATTAATTCTTTGCGTTCCTTGACTGAGCTTACGGCTTTTTCTATAGATGATTTAATTTTTTTCTGTTCCTTATTTTCATAGGAGGTTAAATTTTCAAATACATTTTGTTCCTCTTTAGCCAGCTGGGTCAATTTTTTATCCTTTTCCGGAAATTCTTCCTCTGCTCCAGCTGCTTCACTCCAGTGATTCTGAATATTTCCTTCTGGCGAGCCGCATGCAGACAGCATGACTGCAGATAGAGTAATAACTGCTGCTCCAGTTATCTTTTTATTCATCTTATGCATATGTATTCCTCCGCTATATTTATTTTCTCAGCCATTCTGTTTTTAAAAGCTGTTTAAGCTGAAATTTTTTTGCTATACTAATACACTGTTATTAATCACTATCATTTGCACGCTTGATTGGAGGCAGTAGATTCATGTTAACGATGAAAGATATTCAGCGTGAGGGGAGCCCTGCGCTCCGCAAAGTATCTGAAGAAGTTCCGGTTCCTCCGTCTGCTGAAGATTTGCATGTTCTGCAGGACATGCTGGATTTCTTAAAAAACAGCCAGGACGAAGAAACCGCTGAAAAATATGAGCTCCGTTCGGGCGTCGGCATAGCAGCGCCACAGCTCGGTATCAATAAACGAATGTTCGCCATGCATGTAACCGACGATAAAGATGAACTGTACAGCTACGGGTTTATTAACCCGAGAATTGTCAGCCATTCCGTCGAAACCACCCATTTAGAAGGCGGAGAAGGCTGTCTTTCCGTCGACCGGGAGGTGCCCGGAAATGTGCCCAGGTATTCACGTATCACATTAAAGGCCAAAACGCTTGAAAATAAAGAAGTAAAATTGCGTCTTCGGGGAATGCCTGCTATCGTCGCCCAGCACGAAATTGATCATCTGAACGGCGTTATGTTTTACGACCGGATTGAAGATTATGAAGATGAGTACAAACGGGAACTGCCCAAGCTATAGTTTGCAAAAAAAGCATTTTCCTTCGGGAAGATGCTTTTTTATGAGCATCTTTTTATCATTTTCTATGCTTTCTTATCATCGATGCCTGGATAGTATACAAAAAGGCTGATAACTGCTGGCGACGCTTTTCATCGACTTAGCTCCGGCATTTCTCAACGCTCTCCTCCGTTATTGGTAATAATTACTATAATTTAAAATTTATTTATATTTAGAAAATTTATTCCCTTTTGTATTTTATCATGGTTCTTTAGTACCCGTATAGTTACTTTCTTTTAACTATTAACTTCTCTGCAGCCGGACGATTTTTGTAATGAAATGATTAAAAGGATGAAAAAAACAGTCTCATGCTTTATAATATGAATTATTAATGGTTGGTACGTACACTGTGGTGCTGTTCAGCTTGAGTTCTTTGGCCGGAAGCTGAGTAGAACCGCTCTGGATATGAAGTCATTTTTGATTAAACAGCCAGGCTGTTGCAACGATTACTTCCTGTCCTTCCTGCATTATTTTGCTTTTTTATATTTACAGTACTAGTTTATGCCAAAAAACCATTTTTTCTAAAGCAGTTATATACGCCGCATTTACATTTCAAGAAGGAGAGATATTTACGATGATTTTCAAAGTTTTTTACCAAAATAATTTTACAGAAGCTCCTGTACGGGAGAACACCCATTCACTATACGTAGAAGCAGAATCAGAGCGGGAAGTCCGCCGCAAACTTGCCGATAAACAATTCAACATTGAATTCGTTCAGGAGCTCACTGATAAGCAGCTTGAATTCGAAAAAAGATCCGAAGACTTCCAAGTGGAGAATTTATAACGTATGAAACAAATAAAACAAAATCAAGTTGCAGTTTTTGCCCTGGGCGGGTTAGGCGAAATCGGCAAAAACACGTATGTTGTTCAATACCAGGATGAAATCATCGTTATTGACGCCGGGATCATGTTCCCTGAGGATGACCTGCTTGGCATTGACTACGTTATTCCCGATTACACCTACCTTGTTCGGAACAAAGAAAAAATTAAAGGCGTCTTTATTACCCACGGGCACGAAGACCATATCGGCGGTGTGCCTTTTCTGCTAAAAGAATTAAATGTCCCTATATACGGGGGGCCATTGGCTATTGGCCTGTTAAAAGGAAAGCTCGAAGAACGCGGGCTTTTGCGAAAAGCAAAACTAAACACTATACAGGAAGACCAGCCTGTTGCTTTCAACCATTTAAAAGTAGACTTTTTCCGGACCACCCACAGCATCCCTGATTCACTCGGTATCAACGTTCATACTCCTGAAGGAAATGTGGTGCATACAGGGGATTTCAAGTTTGATTTCACCCCGGTGGGAGAGCCGGCCAATTTAGCCAAAATGGCTGAGATCGGTGAAAAAGGCGTTCTCTGCTTGCTTTCCGATAGCACAAATGCAGAAGTCCCCGGATTTACCGTTTCGGAACGAAAAGTCGGGGATAATATTCATTCCATCTTCCGACAGGCCAAAGGAAGAATTATTTTTGCTACATTTGCCTCTAATATTTATCGTCTCCAGAAGGCTGTTGACGCTGCTGTCAAAGATGGACGTAAAATCGCCGTTTTTGGACGCAGTATGGAAGCTTCCATTACCATCGGCCAGGAGCTGGGTTATATCAATGCGCCCAAAGGGACATTTGTGGAGCCTTCGCAGCTAAATAAACTTCCCGATGACCAGGCAGCTATTTTATGTACCGGGAGCCAGGGAGAGCCTATGGCAGCCCTCTCCCGCGTGGCCCATGGGACGCATAGGCAAATCCAGATTATTCCCGGGGACACTGTTGTGTTTTCAAGTTCTCCTATTCCAGGAAACACGACTTCTGTGCACAAAATTATTAACCAGCTGTACCGGGCCGGCGCCCGTGTTATCCATGGTTCGCTGAATAATATTCACACCTCGGGTCACGGGAGCCAGCAGGAGCAGATGCTTATGCTTCGTTTGATGCGCCCGAAATATTTTATGCCGATCCACGGGGAGTACCGGATGCTGAAAATGCATTCCCGGCTTGCAAAGGACTGCGGTGTACCACTCGAAAATTCATTTATCATGGAAAACGGCGAAGTGCTCGCTCTCACTAGAGACAGTGCTTCTGTCGTAGGCAAGGTGCCTTCTGGTGCTGTTTACGTCGACGGCCATGGAATTGGAGACATCGGAAACATTGTACTCCGCGATCGCCGCATTTTATCTGAAGAAGGTCTCGTGGTGGTCGTCGTAAGCATCGATATGAAAAACTTTAAAGTCTCAGCTGGCCCTGATTTAATTTCACGCGGGTTCGTTTATATGCGTGAATCCGGAGATTTAATAAATGATGCCCAGAAAACATTAAGCAGGCATCTCGATGAAGTAATGAAACGAAAAACAAGTCAATGGTCTGAGATTAAATCAGAAATTATTGACAACCTGGCGCCTTATTTATACGAGCGTACAAAACGGCGCCCAATGATCCTTCCTATAATTATGGAAGTGTAATCCATTTTCTTGCTGCCTCCGCATATACTGTGGAGGTTTTTTGTGTAGATTTTTCATTCTCCTTCAGTTACAATGATGATATTGAAAATCATTATCATTTAAACAGGAGGATTTTTATGTATTTACATGCGATTGTTGGACGCTTGACTATTTTTACGGCTGGACTGGCATTGCTTGCTTCCTGCAGCAGCGGAGAGGGCAATTCTTCCGATAATAATTCAGATAGCGGAAAAGAAACCAGAGCATATGAAACGGAAAAAGGCGAAGTCACTATTCCCTCGGAACCTGAAACCATCGTGACCGATTACTATGCCGGAGAGCTGCTTTCAGTGGGGGCTGACGTCTCCGGCACCGGGCCGGATGCGTTTTCCAATCCTTTTCTTAAAGAACAGCTGAGCGGCGCTGAAGACGTCGGTGCCCCCCTCAATCCCGAGGAAGTGCTCGAGCTCGATCCGGATCTAATCGTTGTTATGTACGATGAGAATTATGAACAGCTGTCAGAGATCGCACCGACGGTTTATATTCCATACAATCCCGACACGAATGTTCAGGAAACGCTTGATACCTTCGGAGAATTGACAAATAACCAGACGGAGGCAGAAAATTTTAAAGAAACCATTGAAACAACTGCTTCGGAGGCAAAAGAACGTATTAAAGGAACTATCGATGAAGGCGATACCTTTGGAATCTACGAGCTCACTAACAATGATGAACTTTATGTTTTCGGCGCAAATGGCGGACGCGGGGGTCAGGCTATCTATAATGCTCTTGATTTAAGTCCTCCCGAAAAAATTCAGGAGGAAGTTATGGGGGGAAACGCCCAGGAGATTTCAATGGAAGTACTCAAGGACTACTCTGCTGACCACATGTTTATGACTACCTATGACCCTGAAAGCACTGGTGAAAGCAAAGAAAAAATCCAGGAATCTGATGTATGGGCCAATCTGGACGCTGTACAAAACGATCAGTTTTACTTCCTTGATTTTGATACATATTATCCATATGATCCGATTTCTGTGAACGAACAAATCGATTTAATCGCCGACAAGCTTTCTGAGCAATGAAACAGAAAAACGCCCTCCGGATGAACACGGAGGGCGTTTAGTTAATGATATACATAAAGTTCTTTGATAATAAGATCCAACGGGTTTTCCGCCATGTACGTTTTCATCTGGGCGATTGTATCGTTTCGATTTTCTTCAATGCTCTGCAGGGCGTCATGCAGCGTGTCTTCGTTAAGCTGCTCTTCTTCTAGAACGGCTGCATACCCTTTTTCCTGAAAGGATTCAGCATTCAGAATCTGGTCTCCCCTGCTCTGAGCACGCGTTAACGGCACGATCAGCATAGGCAGATGAAGGGTTAAGAACTCAAAAATAGAGTTGGAGCCGCCGCGTGTAACGATCGTATCAGTTGCTGCAAGTACATCAGGCAGCTCTTCATTAACGTATTCAAACTGACGGTAGCCGGGCTGGTCTTTTAGGGTTTCATCTGTATGACCTTTACCACAAAGGTGCACTACCTGGTAATTTTCAGTCAGGCGCGGCAGTGCCGCCCGAATTGTTTCATTAATTTTTCTCGCTCCAAGACTGCCTCCCATAACGGTTAGTACCGGCCGGGACTCCTCAAATTGAAGGAATTCCATCCCTCTTTTTTTGTCTCCCCGGGTAATCTCTTTTCGCACCGGAGAGCCAAGAGCTTTCGCTTTTCCCGGCGGAAAATGGGTTGTTGCTTCATCAAACGAAGTAAATATTTTTGTAGCAAACCGTTGGGCGATTCTATTGGCAAGGCCCGGGGTAATATCACTTTCGTGAATAATGACAGGAATATTCAACGTTTTGGCCGCGATAATAACCGGCACGGTCACAAAGCCGCCTTTGGAAAATACTACGTTCGGTTTGACCTTTTTTAAGTATTTCCGGGCTTCCAAACATCCTTTTACTACCCGAAAAATATCAGTAATGTTCTGCCAGTCTATGTAACGACGCAGTTTACCTGAGCTAATGGCATGATACGGAATGCCTTTGTGTTCGACCAGCTCTTTTTCAATACCTTCTTTGGAGCCCACGTAATAAATATCCCAATCGTTTTGGTTCAGTTCGTTCATCACGGCAATGTTCGGAGTAACATGACCGGCGGAACCGCCGCCGGTGAATACGATTTTTTTCAGCATTTCCCTCATCATCCTATACTTCTTCCAGTTTATGAGATTATGGTTCTCACGCCTTTTATAATATCATACGCTTACGAAGGTGTAAGTTGTTTCGATAATAAGGAAAACATTTCATGCCAATATTTTTCCGTCTGCCGTCTTTGCTCTCTTAAATGTTCTTCTACTGTTTTTGGATGCAGCTGCTCATGATGAAGAAAAACTACGTCCTGGGTAACAATCACTTGGCTTCCATTCAAAATAGAGTTGATTTCCACCTTGATTTTTTCATCCTGTCCGCCTGTTTCTTTTCGAACGAGTGTTTTTTCAATTCGTTCCGGCGGATCGATTTTTAAGTATTCTCCGTAAGCACGGTACGTCTCCTCCTGGCTTTCGTTCACAACGCTCCATGCACCGCCCTCTGTGACATTGGCCTCTGCTTCAGATTCCCGGCTTTCTCCTGAGGGGAACATCCAAGTTTTCATCAGTTCGGGGTTAGTCCAAGCTTCGTATACCTGTGCGGGCTCTGCATGATGAATGTGGCATCCTGCCTGAGCAATGATTCTGCTGTATTTTGCCATAATCGATTTCTCCTTTACACTTTGCTTTTCAAACTCATTCCCTAAATGAAAGCTGAAAAAACGCGACTTCCATATTTTCAGGCTGTTCCTGTTTATTATAATAGGGGCGCGGGTATATCCCAGTAGTTCTAATCAAAGGAGTGAAAAATATGGCCAACATGGAATTTAACGTAGAAGGAAAGGCAAAGAACTTTCAAACAGATCTTTCTACGGGTACTCACAAAATCACGATCGATGAACCTGAAAATCTTGGTGGACACAATCAGGGTATGGATCCTCTGTCCGCCCTGCTCTCCTCTCTTGCCGGCTGCGAGAATGCAGTAGCCAATTTTGTGGCAAAGGAAATGGATTTTGACCTGCAGGGTATTTCGTTTCAGGTAAGTGGAAATATCGATTCGGAAGGCATGATGGGAAACCCCGATGTGCGCCCGTATTTTCAGACCGTTTCAGTAAAAGCAAAGGTGGAGACATCTGAAAGCGAAGAACGCATCCAGGAACTTCAGGAAAAAGTGGATGCCCGGTGTCCCGTATTTACTACTCTTAACGCCGCCGGCGTGGAAATGAACGCGGATTGGAGCAAAGCTTAACAGCGGAAAATAAAACACGCCCGGCGAATGTCTCCGGACGTGTTTTTAATTATACATATTCATTCTTTGTTGATCAGCTAAGCCGCAGATTCTTAGGAGGAAAACTTTTTCGCCAGCGGATAGACGCCGAGACTTTGAATGACAAGGGAAAGCAGGATAGCAGCAAATGTCAGGGACACGACTAAATTTGCACTGCTGCTTGACTGGGTTTCAATACTTAACAGCAGGGCCACAGACACGGTCCCCTTCAGTCCTGACCAGGTCATCATAAACACCGACGACCATTGAAACCGTTCTTTGATATGGGGAGAAAATTTTAGAAAACCTCCCAATACAATGAAGCGGACGATCAACGAAATAATAAATACTCCAATTGCCAGCAGCCAGTGCCCAAATGCAAGGTATCCTGCCGATTGAATGCCGATCAACAAAAAGAGCAGCGATAATATAACCGGCTCTACCACTTTCCAAAAGCCGTCCAAATAAGAATGAAGCTCTTCTTCTTGTGCAGACTGCTGAAAAGCCCGGGAAAGCATAATGCCTGCCGAAACTGTCGCCAGTACTCCGGAGGCCCCCAATCCTTCCGCAATGTAAAAACCGCCGTAGGCAAGAACGATACTGAGTATTACCTGGTACACATGGTTGTGCATGACATGGACTGCCTTAGTGACCATCCATCCCCCTGCCACACCAACGGCCACACCGCCAAGCGAAACAAGCAGAAATTCACCTAGAAACGAAAATAAAGAAAAGGCTTCGTTGTATAAAAACATGGAGGAAGCAATGCTGAATAGCACTACACTTGTACCGTCATTGATCATCGATTCCCCTTCCACAACTTTCGGAATATCCGAGTCTCCGAAAACATTTTCGAGAATAGCTGTAACGGACACCGGGTCGGTCGGTGTGAGTATGGAAGCAATCAAAAATGCCGCCACAAATGAAAGTCCGGCGGCC
The DNA here is from genome assembly GCF_054971365.1 of Marinococcus salis. Taxonomy (NCBI): domain Bacteria; kingdom Bacillati; phylum Bacillota; class Bacilli; order Caryophanales; family Bacillaceae; genus Marinococcus; species Marinococcus salis. The sequence continues at coordinate 229,824 of NZ_JBQOJB010000004.1, forward strand.
GGAGCCCCTACGAAATATATGAGCACTGCCATTAAAAACACCGTAGCCATAAGTCCGAGCGTTCCTAATGTAGCAATCGGCCAGAAATTTTTCTTTAATGAACGAATGGAAAAACTGTAGGCTGGCACAAACAGGAGCGCTGGCAGCAGCAGATCAAAGATGATGTCATGATTCAGGCCCAGCCTGTTGAAAACAGGAATAAATGAAAGCCCTAGGCCAATAAACAAAAGCACCATCGGGACCGGGAAATAGTTGCTTTTAACATCAAAGATATAAACGATCAGCCCGAGAGCTAACAGTATAACAAGCAGCGATGCGTACAACAGCAACCAGCACACCTCCTATTTATAAATATATGTGTCCAACATCCTTATTTACCCTTATCTGGCAGCTTAAAACTAAAAAGCCCTTCCGTATTTACATTACGGAAGGGGGCGAGTCTTATTTAATTGTCATCGATCCATCGGGCTTCCAGCCTTGCAATATCACCATCCGCGCCGACGATAATCAGAATATCTCCTTCACTGATGTCCACCTCGGGGCGTGGCGACACATGAACGTCCTCCCCGCGTTTAATGGCAAGTACGTTACATTCATACGTTTCACGTATATCTAAATCAAGAAGTGATTTGCCATCAAGCAGCTGTCCGGCTTCAAGCTCCACGATGCTGTAATCTTCGGAAAGCTCCAGGTAATCGAGGACACTTTTAGACACGATGCTGTGTGCCACCCGGACACCGATATCCCGCTCCGGATGAATAACTTCATGGGCACCAATCCGCCGCAGTACTTTTTCGTGGTAGTCATTCTGGGCTTTTACCGTAATATGCTTGACGCCGATTTCATCAAGCACAATAGTAGTCATAATGCTTGCCTGAATATTGTCGCCGATAGCTACAATGACGTTATCAAAATTACGAATTCCAAGACCCCTCAGCGCCTTTTCATCCATACCGTCCGCAATGACTGCCTGGGTGACAACCTGGGCGAATTCATTGACCCGGTACTCATTGGAATCAATAGCAAGCACATCCATTCCTTCATCTGCCAGGGCGTTACATATACTGCCCCCGAATCGGCCAAGACCAATGACTGCAAACTGTTTCTTCATCCCGTTCTCCCCTATTCTTCTCAAGTCCCTCAGCTGCCCCGGCGGCCCTACGGAGCCAGACTGTGTTCAACATACCTGTCTGCCCAAATCCTCAGGGATTGAGCGTGTCCTGTCCCGGCTTCCAGTTTGCCGGGCACATGCCTCCCATCTGCAGGGCCTGCAGTACACGCAGTACTTCATCCACGTCACGTCCGACATCATTGTGGTGAACCATTGAGTACTGCAGTTCCCCGTACGGGTTAATAATATACAATCCCCGCAGCGCCACTCCTTCTTCTTCAATCAACACGCCGTAGTCCCGGCTTACCCGGTGGTTTGTATCAGCTGCAAGCGGAAACTTCAGCTGTTCAAGTCCATTGTTTTCCCGCGCCATGTTAATCCAGGCTTTATGTGAATGGATCGTATCCGTCGAAACGCCGATAATTTCTGTATCGAGTTCTTCAAACTCCTCGTAATGGTCACTCATCGTCGTGATTTCTGTTGGGCAGATGTGAGTGAAATCCATCGGGTAGAAAAAAAGCACCGTCCATTTATCTTCTTTCATTAATTGTTCAAGACTCACTGTGCCAAACGAGGTGTCCGGCATCACAGCATTCATCTCAAAGCGTGGAGCCTGCTTTGCAACCATACGCTTTTCACTCATGCATTCCACTCCTTTAATAGTACGCTCCTGCATTCTATTCTTCATTATATGGACCGCTAATTTCAAAGTCAACGGAATGCTCCAAACCTCGTTTTATGGCAGTTTAATTCATTACTATTGCATATTTTTTGGCTGGACCGGTTATGTTATACTAATCGGGTTAAAATGGAAACTACAGGCGGAGGAGTGGTAGGACATGAATATGGAATCATTTAATGACGGAGTCTTCTGGGCAGCTGCCATTATTTTAATTGTGCAGTTAGTCGGTGTGCTTATCGGCTATATTATCGTACGGGCCATCGGGAGCAAAATTATTCACCGCGCCTTTAACCGCATGGAAAAGCAGCGGAATATGCATCCGGGCAGGGTCAAGACCCTTTCAAGGCTCGCTATCAGCATCTTTACTTACATTTTATTGTTTATGGTAATCACTATTACTTTAGGGCTGTTTGATCTTGATATTGCTCCGCTGATCGCAAGTGCCGGGATCGTTGGCCTTGCGATCGGCTTCGGGGCCCAGGGCCTTGTGAGCGACGTAGTTACCGGCTTTTTTATTTTGCTCGAAAAGCAGATTGACGTCGAGGATTACATCGCTATCGCAGGTATAGATGGGATCGTCGAAGAAGTCGGCCTGCGCACAACTCAGGTTCGCAGTTTCGATGGCACGCTTCACTTTGTTCCGAACCGGGAGATCAGCGTTGTCAGCAACTATTCACGAGGTAACATGCAGGCAATTGTTGATATTGGCATTGCTTATGAAGAAAATGTAGATAAAGCAATCGCTGTTATCCAGGGAGCCTGCAACCGCGTCGCAGAAGAACAGGGGGCTTTTAAAGAAGGTCCTGATGTTGTGGGAGTAAACGCCCTTGGCTCTTCCGAAGTAACCATCCGAATTATCGCTAAAACAGAGAATATGATGCAGTGGGCCATGCAGCGGGAGCTTTTGAAGGCCTGCAAGGAAGATCTTGATGCCCACAATATCGAAATCCCTTACCCTCACCAGGTAAACGTCAGCAAAGAAGCGTAAATCAAAAAACGGCGGAGGCTTTCAGAGCCCCCGCCGTTTTTTAAATCACCGACTGCATAAAAAATCAGTAAAAAACTCTACTGCTGTGTCCATTGCTTTTTCGGAAGGACTGATCCGGTTATCATGCAGTCCGTACCGCGTGTCCACCCCGAGCCAGACCATCGTCCCGGGGATGTCCCGGAGAAAATAGCCAAAGTCTTCTCCAGTCATTGCTTCCCAGCTCTCCACAAAGTTGACCTCCCCGTGGCTCTCTGCAAACGCCGTCAGCTCCGCTGTTTTTGCTTCATCATTATACACCTGGCAGTAATTCGCTCCCCAATCCACCCCTGTTTCACAATGGAAGGAGGCTTCGATTCCTTTCAGCATGCCGCTGATTCGTTCTTTAATCAGCTTCATGTTATCCATCGAAAATGTCCGGATCGTCCCTTCCACCCGGGCGGATTCCGCAATAATGTTCTGCTTGGTGCCTGCTTCAATGGTCCCGACCGTGACGACGGCCGAATCAAGCGGATCAATATTTCTGGCTACGATCGACTGAAGCTGTGTCACAAAGTGACTTGCCGCCACCACCATGTCCTCTGTCTGATGGGGACGTGCCGCATGGCCGCCTTTGCCGCGGATGTCAATAAATAATTCCGAAGTGTTAGCAAACAGCACCCCCGGCTTCGTCGCAACCGTGCCCACCGGGTGCTCCGGGGCAATATGGAGCGCATAAATTTCATCCGGCTTCCATGCCTTAAATTCCTCTGACCTGAGCATCGGTTCTGCACCACCGGGCCCTTCCTCTGCCGGCTGAAACAGTATCACCACGTTTTGGACTGGCTGGTGCTCCGTAAGGTTTTGTAATATCCCGAGCGCGATGGTCATATGCATGTCGTGCCCGCAGGCGTGCATCATTCCTTCATGCTCGGACGGAAAATCCAGACCCGATTGTTCTGTCACCGGAAGACCGTCCATATCTGTACGGTAGCCGACGGTTTTTTCCGGATTTGAGCCTTCGATACGGACGAGGATCCCAGTCTGCCAGGTTTTATACGTAAGGTGCTCCTGCGGCAGAGTACGAATCGCTTCGAGCAGGTACTGCTGCGTTTTAAATTCTTTAAATCCCGGCTCCGGAATGCGGTGCAGGTCACGGCGTACCCTGGTTAAATCGAGGGTGGTCATTACTGCAGACTCCTTTCTTTTAAGGCATTCATTTCTTCAGCGAGAGTTTCAATGAAGGCGTCCACTTCAGCGTGCTCGAGGGTTAAAGGCGGCAGAAGGCGGATAATCCGCTGCTGGGTAATATTAAACATGAACCCTTTCGCGAGCAGCTTTTCCTGCAGAGCTTTTACAAAAACTGCGTCAGCATCCAGCACCACTCCAATCATCATGCCGAGGCCCCGGATTTCCTGCACAAACCCTTCGCTTTCCTTCTTCCAGTCTTCCAGGCGCTGCCATAAATATTCAGCCCGTTCACGCCCTTGTTCCAATTCTTTTTGATCATACAGGACGTCGAGTACGGCGTTGCCCATCGCGGCGCTGAGCGGTGAAGGCCCAAAGGTCGTCCCGTGATCGCCGGGGTGGAAAACTTCCTGCACGTGCTCTCCAGCAATCAGGCCCCCAAGTGGAAGGCCGCCGCCGATGCCTTTAGCAAACAAAATGACGTCCGGCGTAATATCTGCCCGTTCATAAGCGAAAAATGTGCCAGTACGGCCGATGCCGGTCTGTATTTCATCTACGATAAACAGCACATTGTATTTTTCACAAAGGGCTTTTGCTTTCTCCATAAAAGAAGGAGAAACCGGCTGAATGCCGCCTGATCCTAAAATTGGTTCGAATAAAAACGCTGCCGGCTGCTTCGTCCTGAGCACTTCTTCGAGCGCTTCCAGGTTTTCTGCCTCTACTTCATACACGGGATAATCCGCCGCCGGGAAATCCTGATAAATCCCGGGTTGGCGTGTCAGCTGGATAACGCCCAGTGTCCGGCCATGAAAACTTTTTTCCAGAACGGCAATGCCTTTTTTGGGCGTTTCCTGGCTGCTTCCCCACTTATGAACAAGCTTGACCGCTGCTTCAGTAGCTTCCGCCCCGGAGTTTGCAAAAAACACTTTTCCCGGAATACTGAGCTCAATCAGCCGTTCCGCCAGGCGCACCGCCGGTTTGTTAATAAACATATTGGAAATATGCAGAAACTGGTCTGCCTGCTCCTTCAGCTTTTTGAGCAGATAGGGATGGGAGTGGCCGACAATATTAACGGCCAGGCCGGTAAATAGGTCGAGATATTTGTTTTGTTCGCTGTCGTATAAATAGTTGCCTTCTCCTTTTTCTACGACAATCGGAAGACGCTGGTACGTAGACATTATATAGTGCTGGTCTTTTTCAAGCCAGTTCATGCTGTTTGCCCCTTTCGCATAAATGAAAAAGAAAGGCCCCTTTTGGAACCCGTCCCAAAAGGCAGCCTTTCACCGTTACATTACATTGTTGCATTGTTATTTTAAGCGGCGCAGTTCCTGTTTAATTTCTGTTTTTCCTTTTGTCTGATCATCAATTTCTTTGATGACACGTGCAGGAGTACCGGCAACAACCGTGTTTGCCGGCACGTCTTCTGTTACTACGGCACCGGCCGCTACGACTGCACCTTCTCCGACAGTAACTCCTTCAAGGATGACGCAGTTGGCACCAACCACTACACCGTCTTCGACAACGACCGGCTGCGCGGATGGCGGCTCGATGACCCCGGCAAGAACGGACCCTGCACCGATATGGCAGTTGTTACCCACGGTGGCACGGCCGCCCATGACAACGTTCATATCAATCATTGTGCCTTCTCCAACAACTGAACCGATATTGATGCTTGCGCCCATCATGATAACCGCGCCTTTACCGATTTCCACCTGGTCGCGGATGATCGCACCCGGCTCAATGCGTGCTTCGATGTCTTTCAAATCAAGCATCGGGATTGCGCTGTTTCTGCGGTCATTTTCTACAACAAAATCTTCAATTTTGTCTGCATTCGCTTCGATGCCTTCTTTAATATCTTCCCATTCACCGAACAATACGCCGGTGTTGCCTGTAATAAACCGCTTCGTTTCATTTCCAAATCCGATAGCGTCCAATTCACCGGTAATATGTACTTTAACCGGGGTGGATTTTTTACTATCTGAAATAAACTGAATAATTTCATTTGCGTCCATTTGATTCATGTTTTACATCCTCCTTCAAATTTCTCTTTCCTAGATTATCATATCGCCCTTTGAAAGCAAAATGATAGTTCCATCTTTTTTCTGTTCTCCTGCTATTTTCTTTCGTTTGGGAAAGCCTTACAATGAAATTAATAAAAGGAGGCATACATATGGGTAGAACAGCTGATATCTGTGATGAATATGGAAACGAGGTTTTTGTCGCCAACGAGCCGTTTTTATCACACGGACCGGCACGTTCCTTTGAAGGACCAATAGAAACTGTACGGGTATTTGAAGATAACGTACTTGTCGAACAGGCGCTTGGCGATATTCCAGCCGGCAGCATTCTTGTCGTTGACGGAGGCGGTTCCTCCCGGCGCGCCCTGTTCGGGGACAACCTGGCAGAAATCGCTGTCAATCGCGGGCTCGCAGGCATTATCGTGAACGGCGCCATCCGCGACAGTGACGAGCTGCGCGAAATGGATGTCCGTGTGTTCTCCCGCTTTACCAACCCGCGAAAGTCCGTCAAGGAAGGACGCGGCGAGCGTTCTATTCCAGTCGACTTTGCCGACGTCACCTGGACGCCCGGAGACTACGTCTATGCCGACAGCGACGGCATTGTGCTTCTTCCTGCCAAAAGCTAGCCTGCTTCCGCTGGCATCAGACGACGCACGCTTGTAAGTGTGACTATTAACAGGAGCAGACCGCCGGCAATGACACCTATCCAGCCGGCTGCGGGCCATAGTAGTCCAAAATAAATACTGCTCAGGCTTCCGCCCAGATAATAAGACGTCAAATAAAGTCCCGAGGCACTCGCCCGGGCTTTTTTGGCGTTTTTTGTCACCCAGGAGCTCGACGTGGAATGAGCAAAGAAAAAACCAAAACTCAGTACAGCAAGCGATGCAATAACCACCCAAAGCTGCGGTACAAGCGACAGCAGCAGACCGCCGGCCATAATTAGAATGCCGGTCTGCATACAGTCCGTCTGTTTAAAGCGCTGCGTCAACTCTCCGGCAAGACTTGAACTGAACGTGCCTGCCCCGTATGTTAGAAACAACAGTCCAAGGACCGCTGTACTAACGAAAAAAGGATCTCCGTCCAACCGGTACGTGATAAAGTTAAATGTGCCAATAAACACGAAAAAATTCAGTCCGCCGATAATATAAGCCAGCCGTTGGACCGGATCTCTAAGATGAAACAGGGCGTTTTTCCATGTATCGCTCCACTCCAGCGGCTTCGGTTTGAAATTTTTCGAAGCAGGAAGCAGCAGAATGACGAGCACGGCGAGCAGCACACTTGCCCCAGCCATAAAAAAATAAGCTGTCCGCCAGTCGAACCAATCAGCAAGCACGCCGCTCATTACTCTTCCCCCCATGCCGCCAAGACTGTTCGCGCTCACATAAAAGCCCATCGCTACTGTCATGGCCCTCGGGGTAAATTCCTCCCCGATATAGGACATCGCCGCAATAGGAATGCCGGCCAGCCCGACTGCCTGTATCATCCGCAACAGCAAAAGCAGCCAAAACGACCCCGCAAACGGAATAAGAAGCGTTGCTATCGTTCCCCAGATCATTGCATACACGATGATTTTCCTTCTTCCCTTAGCATCAGATATTGCACTGATAAAAAAGAAGCTTATCCCAAGCATCAGCAGCGACAGTGAAACCACAAAGCTTGCTGTTGCTTCGCTAACGTTGAATTCTCCTGTAAATAATGGAAGCAGCGGCTGCGGATAATACATATTGGCAAAGATGAGCAGAGAGGCAAGCCCAAGAGCAATGGATGCCCGCCAAAATGTTCCGGTATGCCGGTCAATCATAATGCCTTCCTCCTTTCGTCACATTCGATATTACTGCTTGTATCATACAACCAGTACATGGAAATTATTCCTTTTCTACTTTACCCTATTTGGCCTGTTATACGCTTTTATTGTCCAGGGGATTAGCAAGCGGCTTCTAATACAGCTGAAGACCCGGCCGCCTTCTTCCGGCACCGGGTCTTCCTATTAACTGCGTGTCGTTTTAAGATACGAACGCGCGATATTTCGCACATTAGGATTCCAATGAGTCATGCAGCCAGCCATCGCACGTTCTACATGCTCTGCTGCTTCGTCTTCCCAATAGCCATTATTATGCTCGTACTCCGCTGCTTCTCCGAGATATCCGGCTGCCACCGCGGCAACCGCATCTTTTTCTTCTCCGTAAACCTTGAGCTCCACTTTATCCCCAAGTCTAATGCTTGTAAACAAAGACATCATGCCGAGTACGCTTTTTCCATTGGCGGAAGTTCTTCGTTTTTCGAAAAATACATCTGCTTTAAATGTTTCCAATTCATGCACAAATGACAATACTTGACTGGCATTCAGCCCTCTGGTTAATACGAATGTTTCCACTCGTTCCATCGAATGCATCGGCTCCTTTTTACGTACAAATTCCTTCTGACAAACATTATTATTATAACATGTACGTTCTATTTGCCAACCATGTATCCAGCTTAATTATTGTCGGACATGTGATAATTTTCTTCAGGGGTTTTTTCAATATAAATAGACTGCGTTGGATAAGCGAACTGGACCCCTTCTTCCTGAAGAATACGAATGATTTCCAGGTTCAGCTCTTCCTTTATTTCCGCCCATTCCAAAAACGCGGTCGTTTTTGTGAAGCAGTACACCCACAGGTCCAGAGACGAACTATTAAATTCCTTAAACTGCACCAGGATTAATTCTTTATCAATGTCCTCCCGGCTGTTCAGCATCTCCTCGAGGCGTTCCCGCAGCTGCAGCACCTGCTCCCGCGGGGTCTGGTATTCAATGCCAAGCGTCATATTAATTTCGCGCTTGCGCATTTCACTCCAGTTCGTAATCGCCTCGTGCGCAAGCGTGTTGTTTGGCACAATAACAATCGAGTCAGCAAATGTACGTACCTTCGTACTCCGGAATGAAATGTCTTCTACAATCCCCTCTACCGTCGGGGTATAGATCCAGTCTCCACGTTTAAACGGACGCTCCACCACAATGATAATGCCGCCGATGAAGTTGGCCACCATGTCCTGGGCAGCTAGAGCGAAGGCGAGTCCACCAAGGCCGAGCCCGGCAACAAACCCGTTAATATTAAAGCCCCAGGAGGAAAGAATAATGGTGAACGCGAGCGCTACGATAATAATCCGGATCACCCGTGATAGAAATGGCACCAGCATATTATCTTCTTTGCCTTCGAGCCGTTTAATCATTGGATTGAAAAGCATCGAAGACGTATTCAGCAGCTTGTATGTCCCCCAGGCTACGAGCACAATTAAAATAGAGCCGTACAGGCGATTGATAATCGTCATCGAATCCCACGGTATTGGCAGGTACAACAGCGCTAAGTATATACCGACTACGGCGAAAAACATACGAATCGGGCGTTCAAATGACACTAAAATATTAGTGAACAGCTGCGATCTTGATTGATGGGTCATCCTTAAAATAAAACGAAAAATGTATGTCGTAAATAGTTTCCGAAAAGCAAACACGAGAAGCGCAATAAGAACAGCTACTCCTATATCAATCCAGGGCAGCTCCACAATACGTGTCTGCCATTCCATCCAAAAATCTGCATATGCCTGCATGAACATCCCTCCACCTTTATCCCATTCTCTCTATCTCGGTGCCGTCATTACCAGCTTTCTGCCGGCTGTCTCTGTTCGTGTGATGCAGATATCTTTTAAACCCAAGGTATGGTAGCATATAAACCGGAAAAAGACATCAACACAAAGAAAGGTTCAGATAGTCGCATGAATTTACTTATTTTACTGCTAATTGGATTCGCTGTAAATACGCTTGTGTACCAATTTGCGCGGTTAATGCAGAAAGTTACCGACCGCAGCCTGCCGCTTCTCGGAATTACATACATCACTTTTTTCGGGGCACTGTCTCTTGGTATTTTTAATCAAGGACCGCTCGGCTTTATTCTTTCCAATCTCAGCTTGGGCATGCTTGCCTTCTGCTTATTTCTATTCCTTCAGCAGCGGAGAGAAAAACAGCAAAAAGGAAAATAATTTACTTTTTTCATTTTAATGGAAGTGAATAGATATACCTTTTAAGTTGCAGGTTTGAAAACAAATGTTGGTCATAGAAGTAAATATTGGAAATTATATCCAATATCATCCAACC